>NZ_JBHVYI010000002.1:0-213745 GCF_042880975.1 Streptomyces sp. NPDC058289 | reverse complement strand
ATTTGTTTATAAGAGACCGGTTGCCCTGCGGGCGGCACGTCCCCCACCCCGCCCCTTCCCGAAACCGGGGGCGCGGCCCCCGGGCCCCCGGGTTCTTCGGGGGCTCCGCCCCCGGACCCCCGCGCCTCGAACGCCGGCGGGGCTGATGTCCGGCCTGCCCGGCGCTTGAGGGCCGGGGCCCGGGGCGGAGCCCCGGTTTCGGGAAGGGGCGGGGTGGGGGAGAGCCCCGCAGGGCCCACCCCGACTCCGCCGCCGACCCGCGCCGCGGGAACGGCCCCGGCCCCGGCCTTGGCTCCGGTTCCGGCCCCGGCTCCGGCGGAGGCCGAGGCTTCGGCCCCGGCCGAGGTTCCGGCCCCGGCTCCGGCCGGGGTGCCGGCCCCGGCTTTGGCGGAGGCCAAGATTCCGGCTCCGGCGGAGGCCAAGACTCCGGCTCCGGCGGAGGCCGAGGCTTCGGCCCCGGACGACGCACCCGCCCGGCGACGGGCCAGTCGCACCGGCAGCGCCGCGCAATACCCGTCGGGATCGTTGGCCAAGGCCAACCCCGCCAGTCCGAACAGGATCACCGGCAGGTGCGCCGACTCCGTCACGTAGTCCGCCATCACCCGCGGAGCGACGGCGAAGACCAGCCCCGCCACCACCGCGTACTGCGGCCTGCGCACACCCGCCGCGACGACCACCGCCAGCCACACCAGCCCGGTCATCGCCGTGAAGTCCGTAGCGGTGATGCGGGTGTTGTACGAGGCGTACATCACGCCCCCGAATCCGGCCAGCCCCGCCGACAGCGTGAACAGCAGCAGCTTCGTCCGCAGCACGGACACCCCGGAGGCCATCGCGGCCGCGGGAGCCGACCGTACGGCGAGCATCGCCCGGCCCGAGGGGGAGCCCCGCAGCGCGCTCAGCCCGGCGGCGACCGCCGCGACCAGGACGACCAGCGCCACCCCCAGCGCCCGGTCGTCGGAGAGGTCCACCGGTCCGATGACGGGCCGCGGGATCGACCACCCGGAGTCCCCGTTGCGCAGCCACCGCATCTGGAAGAGCACCTGGTCCGCCAGGAAGGCCAGGGCCAGTGTCGCCAGTGCCAGGGAGCGCCCGCCGAGCCGTAGCGCGGGCAGCGCGACCAGTGCTCCCAGGACGGCGGCCACGCACGTGCCGACCGCCAGCGCCGCGAAGAACGGCCACCCGCGGCTCATCAGCAGTCCGGCCACCAGCGCTGCCCCGGTCACGAAGGTGCCCTGGGCCAGGGACACCATCGCCCCGAGCCCGGTGACCACGGTGAAGGACATGAACACCAGGGCCAGCGCGAGCCCTTGTGCGAGGAGCCCGCTCCAGAACGGGGTGGTCACGGTGTAGAAGGCCGTACACAGCAGTACTGCGCCCACGGCCCAAACCCCCCACCGCCGCCCCCACGGGGCCCCGGCCAGGTGGTCGGGCGAGGCCACGTCCACCGCGGCGGTCCCGGCCGCCCGGGCCCGCCGGGTGAGCACGAGCAGCCCCCCGAACAGGATCAGGAAGGGCACGGCCGTCCTGAAGCCGGTGATGGAGTCGGCGAAGGACGCGTAGCCGACGACCAGGTTCTGCAGTACTCCGAGCCCCAGTCCGCCCGCGAAGGCGAGCGGGACGGAGGCGAACCGTCCGATGACGGCCGCCGTGGCCGACACGAACAGGAACAGCGTGAAATCGTGCGCGGACAGCCCCAGCAGCGGAGTCGCCAGGACCCCCGCCAGCCCGGCCAGCCCCGAGGCGATCATCCACGCCACCGAGGACAGCCGGTCGGCGTCGATCCCGCGCAGCTCGGTGAGCGAGCGGTTGTCGACGGCGGCCCGCAGCCGCAGCCCCAGCCGGGTGTGCCGCATCAGCACCCACAGGGCGACCGCCACCAGGGCCGTGGCCACCCAGGTGATCAGCTGGTCGGAGTCGATGCCCACGTCGGCGGTGAGCTGCCAGGACTTCGCGGGGCTCGGCCCCACCCCCGGCAGCCCGAACTGGTTCTCCGCCGGCTTGAGCGGCGCTCCCGCGTCGGTCAGGAGTTCCACCGTCCACAGCCCGGCCGCCGGCAGGGCCACCAGCAGTCCAATAGTGGCCACGATCTGGGCCGTCTCGCCGACCTGCGCGAGCCGCCGGAACATCAGCCGGTCCAGCGCCCACCCGAGTCCGGGCGCCAGGACCAGGACCACCAGCAGCGCCGCCGGGACGGCCGGCCAGCCGAGCCCGGAATGCAGTTCGTAGAAGGTGAGCGCGCACAGGTAGGCGGTGGCCCCGTGCGCGAAGTTGAACAGCCCGGAAGCCGAGTACGACAGCACCAGCCCGGTGGCGAGCAGTGCGTACAGGGCGCCGGACACCAGACCGCTCAGTACGAAGGCGAGCAGATCTCCCATTCCGTTTCCCGCACCCCTACTTGAAGGGGATGGGCTCGTAGCACTTGAACGGTACGGAGACCTCGTACGCGCCGTTCTTCAGCTGGACGAGCGCCCCGCAGCCGAAGCTGTCCTTCTGGCCCTTGGGCTCCGCGCGGTTGCCGACGAGGGTGTCGGTGTCGGAGAAGCCCTGCGCGGCGGCCTGGAAGGACTCGACGGTCAGGTTCTTGCCGGCCTTCTGCGCGATCGACACGAACAGGTCGGCCGACATGTAGCCGGTCATCATGTGCATGTTGAGCGGCACGTCCAGCCCGCCCGACGCGGCCTTGATGTCGGCCTTGAACTGGGCCATCTTCGGGGTCGTCGACTCGAACGGCTCGAACTGGAGCAGGACGTGCACGCCGTCGAGGGCCTGCTTGGTGGCGTCCTTGGCGAGCAGACCCGGGTCGTAGTCGGTGGGGTCGGAGAGCAGTCCCTTGTACCCGCTGCGCTTGAGAGAGGTGAACAGCCCGATGTTGTTGGGGGTCTGCATGACGGAGACGACCGCGTCCGGTGCCTTGCCGTCGTTGCTCTCGAGGATCTCCTTGACGTACGCCGACCAGTCGCTCGGCACGGCGGTGCCGGGCACCGAGGCCTTGGCGTAGGAGACCTTGAACCCGGCGCTGGCGAAGCCCTGCTGGAAGGTGCGCACACCGAACTTTCCGGCGTCGCTGTCGTTGGCGATGATCGCGACCGATTTGCCCGCGGCGCCGCCGAGGACCTGGCCGATTCCCTCGGGCCAGGTCTGGTTGATGGTGCCGCCGGGGGTGGGGACGAGACAGCCGTTGAA
Source organism: Streptomyces sp. NPDC058289 (assembly GCF_042880975.1). Lineage (NCBI taxonomy): Bacteria > Bacillati > Actinomycetota > Actinomycetes > Kitasatosporales > Streptomycetaceae > Streptomyces > Streptomyces sp. NPDC058289. Next base: position 210,562 of record NZ_JBHVYI010000002.1, on the reverse strand, counting down.
CCCGTAGATGTATTTGGGTCCGCAGAAGGAGGGCAGCGTGCCCCAGCCGAAGGTGGGCACCTTCTCCTGCTCCAGGAAGTCGGCGCCGGTGAAGGTGACCGAGCTCATGGGGGAGACCGCGAAGACCTTGTCCTGCTGGACGAGTTTGCGGGCCGCCGCCAGGTTCTTGGCGGGGTCCTGTGCGTCGTCCTCGGCGCCGATGTAGTCGATCTTGCGGCCGTTGATCCCGCCCTCGGCGTTGGCCCTCATGTAACGGGCCTTCGCCCCGAGGTCAGTGGCCTTCTTGCTGTAGCCGCTGGCGCTGGTCATCGACACGAGGCCGCCGACCTTGATCGAGTCGGCGGTCACCCCGCGGGAGTTGCCGCCGGCTACTCCCGGCTTGTCGGTGGAGGCGCCGTTGGAGGCGGAGTTGCAGGCGGAGACGAGCGCGAGCGCCGCTGCCGCGGCGGCCAGGGTGCGGATCGGTCGCAACATGTGTGGATCCCCTCCGGTCGGAATCCCCGCATTCTGTGCGTGACCTGACGCATCGTCAATATCAACGACAAGTAAAGTGACGGCCCGTCAGGTAACGGTTCGGACCGTTGGCGTGATCGCGCTGCGCGCCCGTCAGGACTGGTAGAGGGCCGCCACCTCCTCGGCGTAGACCTTCTCTATGGCGCGCCGCTTCAGCTTCAGCGAGGGCGTCAGGAGCCCCCGTTCCTCGGTGAACTGATCGGCCAGCACGCGGAACGTGCGGATCGACTCGGCCTGGGAGACCAGGGTGTTGGCCGCCACCACCGACCGGCGGACCTCCGCCGTCAGATCGGGATCGAGCACCAGCTCCGCCGCCGGCAGCCGGGGGCGGCCGCGCATCGCCATCCAGTGCGCGACCCCCTCCATGTCCAGGGTGAGCAGGGCAGCGATGTACGGACGGTCGTTGCCCACCAGGACGCACTGGGAGACGAGCGGATGCGAGCGGACCCGCTCCTCCAGGGCGGCCGGCGCGACGCTCTTGCCGTTGGAGGTCACCAGGATCTCCTTCTTGCGCCCCGTGATCGTGAGGTACCCGTCCGCGTCGAGACGTCCCAGGTCCCCCGTCGCCAGCCAGCCGTCCCGCAGGACGGCCTCCGTGGCGTGCGGGTCGTTGAGGTACCCGGAGAAGACGTGGGCCCCGTACAGCCAGATCTCCCCGTCTTCGGCGATGTGCACCGTACCGCCGGGGATCGGCCGCCCGACGGTGCCGTACTTGATGGCCCCGGGCGGGTTCGCCGTGGCCGCCGCGCAGGACTCCGTCAGACCGTAGCCCTCGAAGATCGTGACCCCGGCCCCGTCGAAGAACAGCCCCAGCCGGCGCGACATCGCGGAGCCGCCCGACATGGCGTACCGCACCCTGCCGCCCAGCGCCTCGCGGACCTTCCCGTACACCAGCTTCTCGAAGAGCTGGTGCTCCATGCGCAGCTTCGCCGAGGGCCCGGGCCCGACACCGAACGCCTTCTGCTCGCGCGCCTCCGCGTACCGTACGGCCGTGTCCACCGCCCGGTCGAAGGGCCCCGTCCGGCCCTCGGTCTCGGCCTTGCGGCGGGCGGCGGCGAAGACCTTCTCGAAGACGTACGGCACCCCGAGCACGAACGTGGGCCGGAACGCGGCCAGGTCCGGCAGCAGTTCGGCCGCCGCCAGCACCGGCTGGTGCCCGAGCTTCACCCGGGCGCGGACGGCCGCCACCTCCACCATCCGCCCGAAGACGTGGGCGAGCGGCAGGAACAGCAGGGTGGACGGCTGCTCGCCCGGCCGGGCCTGGAAGACGGACTCCCAGCGGGTCACCATCGTGTCGGCCTCGAACATGAAATTGCCGTGGGTCAGCACACAGCCCTTGGGGCGGCCGGTGGTCCCCGAGGTGTAGATGACGGTGGCCGTCGCGTCGGGCGTCACCGCGCTCCGGTGGCGGTGCACCACGTCCTCGGCGACCTGGAGCCCGTCCTGGACGAGCCCGTCCACGGCGCCCGCGTCCAGCTGCCACAGCCGGAGCAGCCGCGGCAGCCGCTCGATCACCGATCCGACGGTCATGGCCTGGTCCTCGTCCTCCACCACACAGGCCGTGCACTCGGAGTCGTAGAGGATCCAGTGCACCTGCTCGGCGGAGGACGAGGGATAGACGGGGACCGGCTGGGCGCCGATCGCCCACAGGGCGAAGTCGAAGAGCGTCCACTCGTACCGGGTACGGGACATGATCGCGACCCGGTCCCCGAAGCGGATGCCCTGCGCCAGCAGCCCCTTGGCGAGCCCGAGCACCTCGGAGGCCAGCTCGCCGGAGGTCACGTCGCCCCAGACACCGTCCGACTTGCGGCCGAGCACGACCCGGCCGGGGTCCTCGCGGGCGTGCAGGAAGACGGCATCGGCCAGGCCGCCGACGGGCGAGCCCGTGACGACGGGTGGGACGGTGATCTCCTGCAAGGCCCGCTCCTCTCCGTACGGCGCGGCGACGCTATCCCACGCCTACCCGCCAGTGATCACGGAAGGAAGACCTCCACAAGACCTCCTCAGCGGTGCGTTCAGGACACTCCCGGGGCCGTGACCACGGAGAGGTTGAAGTCCACCGGTCCGAGCACCCCGTAGAGGCGCAGCCACAACGCCATCAGGGCCTCGGTGGCGCGGGCGCTCGACAGGTCGCCGAGATCGGTGATCTGCTCGGGCGCCCAGCCGAAGGAGCGCAGGAGCGCGGTGGTCTCGGCCTTGGCGGCGTCGTCGTCGCCGCTCACGAACACCGTGTGGTGGCCCGGCACCCGGCTCGGCTCGACCATCACCGCGTTGTTCATGGTGTTGAGCGTCTTGACGATCCGCGCTTCGGGGAACGCCTTCTGGAGCTGCTCGGCGACGCTGTGGCCGTCCGGGGTGACCACCCCGGGCGGGAACCCCTCCGAGAAGGCCAGCGCGTTGGAGACGTCCACGACGGTCTTGCCCCGGAGGTTGCAGGCCCCGGCGGCCTCCAGGACGGCGAGCGAGACCAGCCCGCCGGTCGCGTTGACGACGAGCTCGGCGGAGGCGGCGGCATCGGCGAAGGTCCCGTGGCCACCGCCCGTCTCGGCAGCCCACCGCGCGGCATCCGCGTTGTCCGCCGTACGGGACCCCATCGTGACCTCGTGCCCGACCGAGACCAGCTTCCCCGCCAGCCGCTGCCCGACCTCACCGGTCCTCAGTACCGCGATCTTCGCGTGCGTCCCCCAGCTCGTTCTGTTCGTTCCGTACGAATTCCCGCCGGACCGCGACCGGTTGGCGTACTCAGACCCTAAACACACGGTGCCGCGAACGGCAGCACATTCGACCCGGCGGGCGTCCGAGTTCCCAGGTCAGGGGAGTCGCGGGGCGGCCTACGCGGCTCGCGTCAATCGGTCCGCCCCCGACAGGATCGCCGCGGCCAGCGCCTCCGCGGCGGCGGAGCCCCGGGCGCCCCGCAGCAGCGCGAACTCCACCGTTCCGAGGTCCGGCAGGCCGCTCACCCGGACCAGCCCCGGCGGGATCAGTCCCCGGGTGTGGGCCATCACGCCCAGCCCCGCCCGGGCCGCCGCGATCAGACCGCTCAGGCTGCCGCTCGTACAGGCGATCCGCCACGGCCGCCCGTCCGCCTGCAACACGTCCAGCGCCCGCGCCCGCGTGATTCCCGGGGGCGGGAAGACGATCAGCGGAACGGGCCGGTCCGGGTCCACCCGCAGCCCCTCCGCGCCGATCCACACCATCCGGTCCCGCCACACCAGCCGGCCCCGCTCGTCGCCGTCCCCGCGCCGCTTGGCGAGTACGAGGTCCAGCCGGCCGGCGTCCAGCCGCTCGTGCAGGGTCCCCGAAAGCTCCACGGACAGCTCGAGCTCCACCTCGGGGTGCTCGTGCCGGAACGCCTCGAGGATCTCCGGCAGCCGGGTCAGAACGAAGTCCTCGGAGGCGCCGAAGCGCAGCCGGCCCCGGATCCGGGTCCCCGCGAAGAAGGCCGTCGCGCGCTCGTGCGCCTCCAGGATCGAGCGGGCGAAGCCGAGCAGCGCCTCGCCGTCCTCGGTGAGTTCCACGCTGTGCGTGTCGCGCAGGAAGAGGGGCCGGCCCGTGGCCTCCTCCAGCCGGCGCACGTGCTGGCTGACCGTGGACTGGCGGACGCCGAGCCGGGCGGCGGCCTGCGTGAAGCTCAGGGTCTGGGCGACGGTCAGGAAGGTGCGCAGCTGAACGGGGTCGTACATACCGACCACCCTACGCCTGCTCATCATGTTCCGTGATGACAGTGAGAGCGGTGTACGGGTTTCCCGATCACCGTCTCGCCCCCGAGAATGAAAAGGAAATCCGTCGAGTCCCGCCCCGCCTGGCCCTGCGCCGCCCTCCCGCCGACCTCAGCAAGTGAGCCTCCCCATGCGCCGCCCGCACCTCCCCGCCCGGCTCCCCGTGGACCCGTTCATCATGGGTCTGCTCGCCACCGTCGGCCTCGCCGCCCTGCTGCCCGCCCGCGGCGCGGCCGCCTCCGTGGCCGAGGCCGCCTCCACCGCGGCGGTGGCCCTGCTCTTCTTCCTCTACGGCGCCCGGCTCTCCACCCGCGAGGCCCTCGACGGCATGCGCCACTGGCAGCTCCACCTCACCGTGCTCGCCTCCACCTTTCTCCTCTTCCCCCTCCTGGGCCTCGCCGCGCACGCCCTGGTCCCCACCGTGCTCACGCCGCCCCTCTACAGCGGCCTGCTCTTCCTCTGCCTGGTCCCCTCCACCATCCAGTCCTCCATCGCCTTCACCTCGATCGCCCGCGGCAACGTCCCCGCCGCGATCTGCGCGGGCTCCTTCTCCAGCCTCATCGGCATCTTCCTGACCCCCCTCCTCGCCGCCGGCCTGCTCGGCAACAGCGCGGGCGGGTTCTCCCTCGACTCGCTGGTGAAGATCGTCCTCCAGTTGCTCCTGCCCTTCCTCCTCGGCCAGGGGCTGCGCCCCTGGGTCGGCGGCTTCCTCGTCCGCAACAAGAAGGTCCTCGGCCACGTCGACCGCGGCTCGATCCTGCTCGTCGTCTACACCGCCTTCAGCGCGGGCATGGTCGCGGGGATCTGGCACCAGGTCAGCCTCCCGCGCCTGGGCGGGCTGATGGCCGTGGAGGCGGTCGTCCTCGCCGTGATGCTGGCGGCCACCTGGTACGGGGCCAAGCGCCTCGGATTCACCCGCGAGGACCGGATCGCCATCCAGTTCGCGGGGTCGAAGAAGAGCCTGGCCGCCGGACTCCCCATGGCCAGCGTCCTGTTCGGAGCCCAGGCGAGCCTCGCCGTGCTGCCGCTGATGCTCTTCCACCAGATGCAGCTGATGGTCTGCGCGGTGTTGGCCCGCCGCCGCGCGCGGGACCCGCAGGACTCGCACGCCCCGCAGGACCCGCAGGGCACTCCCGCCCGGCAGGCCGCGCAGGACGCGCAGGTCACGGAGCAGCCCGAACGCGCCGCCGGGCATGTGGCGGAGGTCTCGCACACCCCTCAACACCCGGTCCCGCAGGCCCGGTAACGTGCGGCGGTGACCTGGATACGCCCACTCGCCGTGAATGCTGCCCATGCCCCGCGCCCCTGCACCCTGGTGGTCTGCCGCGGCTGCTGCTGTGGCGACCCCCGCAAGAACCCCGGCACCGACCACGCGGGACAGCTGGCCCGGCTGCGCGAGGCCGCGGCGGCCTCCGGCGGGCGCCTGGCCGTCCGTACGACCGACTGCCTCGGCCCCTGCGCGCAGGCCAACGTCATCGTGGTCCAGCCCACCACCGAGGCCCGCCGCCGGGGCGCCCGTGCGGTCTGGTTCGGCTGGGCCCTGGACGACACCGCCACCGACGAGATCATCGCCTGGGCCGAAGCGGGTGGCCCCGGGGCCACGCCGCTCCCGGCGACCCTCGACCTCCACCGCATCGACCCACCGGACCCGAAGCCGGCCGAGCCCGCTTCCCGCCGCGGTCGCCGCAAGCGCTGATCGGGGCGCCGTAAGGACGGAGGGGGTGCGGGGACGGAAAGCGTTAGGGCGAGGAAATGTCCGGTTCTTCTAGGTTCTGGGTGTCAGCCAAGCAACCCCGAACCACCAGGGAGCCACTCATGAAGCTCAACAAGCGCATCGCCGCCGTCTCCGCCGCCGCCCTCCTCGCCACGCTCGCCCTCGGCGGAGCCGCCAACGCCGCGGACAACGGCAACGGCGCCGTCAAGGACGGCTCCACCCACAGCAACACGGTCGAGGCCCCGGCCGGCACCCCGCACGTGGCCGCGAAGAAGATCGAGCCCGCGTCCAAGGACAACCCGTACAGCCAGACCATCGAGGCTCCGGCGGGCACCGAGCACACCGGCGCGGGGCACCTGGCCGACAAGTAGCCCGCGCGCGGCAGGGGCGGCGGGCCGCGCGACGGCCCCCGCCGCCCCGCCGTCCCCGTCGCCCCGTCCGGGCCGCGCCGGGCCGCGGCTCACGCCGTCAGGTCGATCCGCTCCTCGCCCGCGTAGATGTTCATGTCCCCGCCCCGCAGGAACCCGACCAGCGTCAGCCCCGACTCCAGGGCCAGGTCCACCGCGAGCGAGGACGGAGCGGATACGGCCGCCAGCACGGGGATGCCCGCCATCACGGCCTTCTGCGCCAGCTCGAAGGAAGCCCGCCCCGACACCAGCAGGACCGAGCCCGCCAGCGGCAGCCGCCCGGCTTGCAGGGCCCGCCCGACGATCTTGTCCACCGCGTTGTGCCGGCCCACGTCCTCCCGGACGTCGATCAGCTCGCCCCCCGCCGAGAACAGCCCGGCGCCGTGCAGGGCGCCGGTGCGCTCGAAGACCTTCTGCTCCGCGCGCAGCCGGTCCGGCAGCTCCCCGAGGACCCGCGCGCTCACCCGTACGGGATCGTCCGCGAGCCCCGGGAAGCGGGTCGCGGTGCGCACCGCGTCCAGGCTGGCCTTCCCGCACAGGCCGCACGAGGAGGTGGTGTAGACGTTCCGCTCCAGCGTGATGTCGGGCACCGGAACTCCGGCGGCGAGCTGCACGTTCACCACGTTGTAGGTGTTCGTTCCGTCCTCGGCGGCGCCCTCGCAGTAGGTCACGGCCCGGACGTCCGACGCCGAGGCGAGCACGCCCTCGCTGGCCAGGAAGCCCACGGCCAGCGCGAAATCGTCGCCCGGCGTGCGCATCGTGATGGCCAGCGGCTTGCCGTTCAGCCGTATCTCCAGGGGCTCTTCGGCCACCAGGGTGTCCGCCCGGGCCCCCGCCACGCCGTTCCGGATCCGGACGACGCGACGGCGTTCGGTGACCCGTCCCATGTGATCAGTCCACCTGTTCTGCCGTCGAGCGGCTTGTCCTACGCCTGGAGCATTCATTCTCCCGGATCCGCTTCGGGTCACCTTCCCCGGCTGGAAGACCCTCGGGAAGCTCCAAATTCCGGGCACTGAATCCTGTCGGGTCACGCGCCCCTGTACCCATCAGTAGCAGGCAAAGCTGGTACATCCTGACTGCCTTACAAGGGGGGACCCCGCCCATGACCGGTTCACGCGTGGTGGCGCTAGGGCACTACCAACCCTCGAAGGTGATCACCAACGAGGACCTCGCCGCCATGGTGGACACCAACGACGAGTGGATCCGGTCCCGCGTCGGGATCAAGACCCGGCACATGGCCGGACCCGACGAACCGGTGGACGAGCTGGCCTACCAGGCCGCAGGCAAGGCCCTCGCGAGCGCCGGCCTGACCCCGGACGACATCGACCTCGTCCTCGTCGCCACCTCCACCGCGATCGACCGTTCCCCGAACATGGCCGCCCGCGTCGCGGCCAAGCTCGGGATGGGCTCCAGCCCCGCCGTGATGGACATCAACGTCGTCTGCTCGGGCTTCACCCATGCCCTGGCCACCGCCGACCACGCGATCCGGGCCGGCGCCGCCACCCGGGCCCTGGTCATCGGGGCGGACAAGATGACCGAGATCACCGACTGGAGCGACCGCACCACCTGCGTCCTGACCGGCGACGGTGCCGGCGCGGCCGTCGTCGAGGCCTGCGAGGAGCCCGGCATCGGCCCGGTCCTGTGGGGATCGGTGCCCTCGATGGGCAACGCGGTCCGCATCGAGGGCACGCCGCCGGTCTTCGCCCAGGAGGGCCAGTCCGTTTACCGCTGGACCACCAGCCAGCTCCCCCCGCTCGCCCGCAAGGTCTGCGAGAAGGCCGGGATCACCCCGGAGGACCTGGCCGCAGTCGTCCTCCACCAGGCGAACCTGCGGATCATCGAGCCGCTCGCCGCGAAGATCGGCGCCGTCAACGCCGTCGTCGCCCGCGATGTCGTCGACTCCGGCAACACCTCGGCCGCCTCCATCCCGATGGCCCTGTCCAAGCTGGTCGAGCGCGGCGAGATCCCCTCCGGGGCGCCCGTCCTCCTCTTCGGCTTCGGCGGCAACCTCTCCTACGCCGGCCAGGTCATCAGCTGCCCGTAACACGCGGACCGGAGCCCGCGGCGCTGCCCGTCGCGGGCTCGGCCGTGGGCTCGGTCCCGGGCTCGGTCCCGGCCGGGTCCGCACCCGGGGCCCGCGCTGCGGGACTCCGCCGCCAGCGCGGCCACGAGCACCAGGACCAGCGCGGTCAGCTGCCAGACCGCGCCGATCCGCATGCCCGCCGCAGCGGTCACCAGTACGGGCACCACCGCGAGCGCCCGGAACCGTACCGGCCGGATCCCCAGCACCAGCCGGAAGGCGACGTCCCCGGCCAGATAGCAGGCGACCCCGCCCGCGAGCGCGAGGGCGGGCCCGGCCGGAAGCTGCTCGCCCAGGTGCCCGATCGCGTACGAAGTACATCCACCACAGTGCGGCCCCGACGGCCAGTGTCAGGAACGCGCCGACGATGATCCCCGAGGTCAGCGGCAGCGAGCCCACGCCCATGCCGACCGCGATGATCAGCAGCAGCCCGTGCCGTTCCACGAAGTGCGCGGCTCCGATCCCGCCGAGCTGATCCTCGATGGTCTTCCCCTGGACGGCGTCGGCACCGGTGGCCGCCGCCCGCCGCGAGATGGCCGGCGTGCCCGGCGCCCCTGGGCCTGGCTGTACAGCGCGCTGTGCATGATCACGACGACCAGGTAGCCGAGGCCGAAGGCGACCCCGCCGTCACCGAAGGCCGTCGGCACGGCCAGGGCGCACACCAGCAACGCCCCCATGGCGAGCAGATCAGCAAGCGGCGCACGGGCCGGTCGGGCGGTACCTGATTGGTCACCCGCCCGGATGACCGACGTTTCCGCGGCCCGAGACGTGGAGCATGGAACCACGCAATCCACCGGCAACAGGAGCAACCCTCACATGAGCCGCAAGACCGCAGTCCTGGCCGCCGTCGGAGCCGTCGCGGTCCTCGGAACCGTCGCGGCGATCGACGTACCCGCGGCGAACGGCTGGATCGAGAACCGGCACCAGCAGACGAGCTCGTACGCGACCGGCGCCCGGGCGAAGGAGAAGCGCGTCTCCGTCCCGCGCTGACTCCCGGACGGCGCGGAGGTAGTGAGACGCTCCGTCTCGCTCCGCACGCTGACCCGTCTCCCGGACATGCCCGCAGGTCAGCGCGGCGCGTCGAACTCGGCCCGGGCGAAATACCTGGTCGGAACCCCGCCGAACCTTTGCTATTGTTGTCCATGTCGCCGCGGGAAACCGGGGTCGACCACCTAGTCCGGGTGGCGGAATGGCAGACGCGCTAGCTTGAGGTGCTAGTGCCCTTTATCGGGCGTGGGGGTTCAAGTCCCCCCTCGGACACAGAGGTCGATCGACCAGACAGAGCCGGTCAAAGTGACAACACGTCGCTTTGACCGGCTCTTTCGTCGTACCCGGCCGCTCAGCCGGTGGCGGGGTCCGCGGGGTGGATCAGGCGCCTCAGGTACTCGGGCAGCTCCACCCCGGGGGTGAGGTCCTCGGCGGGGACGGGCGTGCCGTAGGTGCGGAGCAGCGGGACCTGTCCCGACCAGTGGGGGAGGCCGTCGTCCCGGGGTTCGTCGTGGGGACCGCCGACGCGGGACTTCGCGGAGACCTCGTTCAGGTCGAGGCGCAGTACGGCGACGTCGTCGAGTTCCTCCGCGCTCGGCGGACGGGTGTCCGATGACCGGCCGGGAACCACGTGCTCCACGATCGCCCTCAGCGCCCGGCCCCTCTCCTCGGGATCGTCGACCCGGTGCGCGACGCCGTGGGCCACGACGGAGCGGTAGTTCACGGAGTGCCGGAAGGCGGACCGGCCCAGGATCAGCCCGTCCAGGTGGGTGACGGTCACGCAGACGTCCAGGCCCCCGCCGCCGTCCTCCTCCGGCCGGTCCGTGCCGGCCCCGGCCAGGCGCACGGGGCGGGAGTCCACCGAGCCGTGCAGGTAGAGGTGCTCGCCGACCCGGGCGTAGAGGGTGGGCAGGACCACGGGCCTGCCGTCCCTGACGAAGCCCAGGTGGCACACGAAGGCCTCGTCGAGGATCGAGTGGACCAGGTTCCGGTCGTAGGACGCCCACTGCCGCATCCTGCCGGGGATCGTCCGCTCGGTCGGCGCGTAGGACCCCGTGGGGGCGGGCGGCGGGCGGTCGGGGGTGCTGCTCATGGGGCCTCCTGGTGAGGGGCGGGGTGTCCGCGCCTGCCAGTAGAACGCGCCCTCGTGGCCGGGACCCGTCCGGCACGCGGAGGGGGTGCGGCACCCGCCCGGTGGCGCGCGCGTCCGGGCCATTGCCCTCGTGCCGGGGGTAGGCGAAGATCGGCCGGGAATCTTCGCCCTCGGGAGGGTACGCGTGTCCGAAGTCAAGGCCGAGCTGGACCGGTTGATGAGCGTCTTCCTCGGCGCGTTCACCAATGCCGGAGGCGGACGGCCGGATCTGGGCGCCGTCCGCGAGGTGTTCATCCCCCAGGGGATGATCATCAAGAACATCGGGGGCGACCCCGTGATCTACGACCTCGACGGCTTCATCGAGCCGCGGGAGAAGATCCTCACCGACGGGACGCTGACGGAGTTCCGCGAATGGGAGGTCGCCGAGCGGACCGAGGTCTTCGGCTCGATCGCGCACCGGTTCAGCGAGTACCGCAAATCCGGATACCTCGACGGAACCTGGTTCGAGGGCTCCGGGCACAAGACCACCCAGTACGTCCGGACGCCCGACGGCTGGCGGATGAGCGCGATGGCCTGGGACGACGTCGCCCCCTAGGGGCGTAGGGCCGTGGGGGCGCAGCCCCGTAGCCCTGTCGAACGAATCCGGCCCCCCGCGGACAGCGGGGGGCCGGACGGGTGGGGGAGCGGTTACGCCACCGGCTGCTGCTGGGTCACGCAGTGGATGCCGCCGCCGCCCGCGCCCAGGCTGTCGGTGTTCAGCTGCACGACGACCCGGCCCGGGAAGAGCTGCTGGAGGGTGGCCTTGGCCGCCGCGTCGGCCCGGGTGTCACCGAACTGCGAGGAGATCACCGCGCCGTTGCACACGTAGTAGTTGGCGTACGAGGCCACGAAGTCGGGATTCGTGGAGCGGATCTTGTTGTAGTCGGGGCCCTGGAGCTTGGTGACCGCAATCGGGCCGCCGTGGGCGTCGGTGGAGGTGGATAGGACCTGGTACTGCTCGCGCGCGTCCTTGGCCCAGATGTCGTTGTCGCTCGCGAGCGGCATCTGCACCAGGGCCCTGCCCTCTTCGAGGAACCGGGACGTGGCGTCGACGTGGTCGTCGGTGATGTCCCGACCGGAGATGCCCTTGAACCAGATCACCTTGGACGCGCCGTAGGCGGTGCACATGCCCGCCTCCAGCTGCGCCTGGCTCATGTTGGGGTTGCGGTTGGAGTTGATGAGGGAACTGCGCGTGGCCATGAGCGTGCCGGCGCCGTCCGTCTCCACCGAGCCGCCCTCGCCGACGAACGAGGTGGTGCTGAATGCCACCCCGGCGTGGGCGGCGACACGGCCCGCCACCAGGGCGTCCTTGGCGTGGCTCTGCTTGTTGCCCCAGCCGTTGAAGTTGGTGCCGAACGCGTCCAGGCCGCCCGCCCCGTCGGTGCGGAACACCGGGCCGGTGTCACGGATCCAGCAGTCGTCGACGGGGATCGTGCTGATGACGGTGACCGACGTCCCGCAGGCGCTCTTCGCCTTGGAGACGCTCGCCGGGTTGGCGAGCATCACGACCGGTTCGTACGGGGCGATGGTCCTCGCGATGAGCGCGATGTTCGCCTGCACCCCCGAGAGCTTGTTGCCCCAGATGGAGGTCCTGTCGGGCCACGCCATCCAGGTCCGGGTGTGCCGGACTGTCTCGCACGGTACGGAGAAGGCCCCGGCGGCCGCGGCCGACGGCCGGTCGGCCGCGAAGGCCTGCCCGCCCACCGATGCCCATGCGGCGCCCGCGGCCGTGAGGCCGGCCGCGGCCAGGAACCCTCGTCTGTCCAGCTTCCCTACTACGTGCCCGTTCATCTCTGATCTCCGATCAGTCATGCGTGGATGCGCGATGGCGTGGAACCGGTGAACCGATGGGCCGCGGGCGCCGACGCACCCGCGCCCCCCTCACAAGGCGCGACGCGCGGCGGCGATGCTCCGCGGATCCCACCCCGGGCGGGGTACGGACTCCAGGAGCAGGCGCGTATAAGGGTGTTGGGGGTCGGCGAGCACCTGCCCAGTCGCGCCCGACTCGACGATCCGGCCGCTCCGCATGACGACCACGTCATCGGTCACGCAGCGCACGACACCGAGGTCATGGGTGATGAACAGGTAGCCGATGCCGGTCTGTTCGCGGATGTCGAAGAGCAGGTTCAGGATCTGCGCCTGCACCGAGACGTCCAGGGCGGCCACCGCTTCGTCGAGGACGAGGACGGCCGGTTCGACCGCCAGCGCGCGGGCGATCGCCACGCGCTGGCGCTGACCTCCCGACAGCTGCCGGGGCAGCGCATCCGCCTCGCGGGAGCCGAGGCCGACCTGGTCGAGCAGTTCGGTGATCCGGCGCTCGTGATCGGCGCCGGGGAAGTGCAGGGCGAGGGTCTCCCGCAGGGCCGCGCCCACCGTGGTGCGCGGATCCAGGGACAAGAAGGGGTCCTGGAAGACCATCTGGACCTCGCGGGCCCGCGCGAGCCGGCGCGCCTTGCCGCGCGCGTGGTCGCCGCGGTCGCGGCCCTGGATCAACACCCGCCCCTCGTCCGCGCGTTCCAGACCCACCACGATGCGGGCCGTGGTCGTCTTGCCCGAACCGGACTCGCCGACGATGCCCAGCGAGCCGCCCTCGGCCAGCCGGAACGACACGGCGTCCACGGCCCGGACGCTCCCGTAGGTCCGGTGCAGGCCCAGGACCTCCAGGACGGTCTTCGTCGTGCCCGCCGTGGTGGCGGCGCTCGTGCCAGTAGCGGTCGTCATGGGTGGAGTTCCTTCCGCTGCGTCCCCGCCCGTTCCCGTTCCCGTTCGCGTTCCTGCTCGGCGATCAGCTCGCCGTGGTGGCAGGAGGCGAGCCTGCCGGGATCCCCGGCGACCGGGAGCAAGGCCGGGGCCTCCCGGGTGCACACGTCGGTCGCGAGCACGCAGCGCGCGGCGAAGGGGCATCCGCTCAGCTCCTCGCGCAGGCTCGGCGGCCGGCCCTCGATCGCGGCGAGCCGCCCGCGGGGCGCGTCCAGGCGAGGGGTGGAGTTCAGCAGGGCCGCCGTGTACGGGTGGCGGGGACGGGCGAACAGCTCGGCGGCCGGGCCCGTTTCCACGATCCGGCCCGCGTACATCACGTACACCCGGTCGCTGATCGCGGCGGCGAGGCCGAGGTCGTGCGTGACGAACAGCAGCCCCGTTCCGAAGCGGTCGCGCAACTCGCCGAGGAGGCCGATCACCTCGGCCTGGGTGGTGACGTCCAGTGCCGTGGTGGGCTCGTCGGCGAGGATCAGGGCCGGATCGCCCATCAGCGCGGCCGCGATCACGACCCGCTGCAGCATGCCGCCGGACAGCTGTCCGGGGTACTTGCGCAGCGCCCCCGCCGTGAGGCCGACGGCCTCCAGCATGGCCACCGCCCGGTCCTCGGCGACCGCCCTGGTCGCCTTGGCGTTCAGCCGCAGGCTCTCCGTGAGGAAGTCCCCGACGCGGCGCATCGGATTCACCGCGGCCCGGGGGTCCTGGAAGATCATCGCCGCCGTGCTGGTGCGCAGCACCCGCAACCGGCCCGGCGACATGGTGAGCACGTCGTCCCCGGCCACCCTCACCTCGCCCTCGGTACGGGCCCCTTCGGGCAGCAGCCGCAGCACGCTGCGCGAGGTCAGGCTCTTGCCCGAGCCGGACTCGCCGACCAGGGCCACGGTCTCCCGGGGGCCGACGCTGAGCCCGACGCCGTCCAGGACGGGCCGGACGGCCCCCGGCAGGTGCAGCCTCAGGCCCTCGATCTCGAGGGTGTTCCATGCCGGCAGCGGTGTCGTCGGTGCTTTCATCGGGCCCTCCCGGCTACCTTGTCGGCCCAGGCTTCGCCGACGACGTTGAAGGCGACCACGGTCAGCACGATGGCCGCGCACGGCACGATCGCGGAGAGCGGATAGCCGGCCTGGACGGCTGCGTTGCCGTCGAAGACCATGCGGCCCCAGTCGGGGGTCAGCGCCGGTACGCCCAGTCCGAGGAAGGCGAGGCTCGCCAGGTCCATCAGGGCGTAGCCGAAGTTGATCGCGGACTGCGCGAGGACGACGGGCATGACGGCGGGGACCACGTGGCGCAGGCAGATCTGCGCCCCCGAGTGCCCTTGCACCCGGTACGCCTCCACGTACGGGCGGGAGCGCTCGGCGAGGACGAGGGAGCGGGTCAGCCTGCTGACGTAGGGCAGGTAGGCGATGGCCAGGGCGACGACGGGGGCGAGCAGGCCCTCGCCGTAGACCGAGACGATCAGGATGGCCAGCAGCATGCCGGGGAAGGCGAAGACCAACTCGGTGCTGCGGGAGAGCACCGAGTCCAGCCAGCCGCCCCGCCAGGCGGCGGCCGTGCCGATCACCACGCCGGCCGCGGTGGAGAAGGCGACCACGCCGAGCGGGCCGAGGAGCGAGGTACGGGCTCCCAGGACCAGCCGGGAGAAGGTGTCGCGCCCGGAGGCGTCGACGCCGAGGAGGTGATCGCCGGAGGGGCCCGCGAGGGCGTTGGCCAGGTCGACGGAGTTGGGATCGTAGGGCGCGATCCAGGGGGCGAGCACCGCGACGAGGACGACGACGGCGACGAAGCCCGTACAGAACAGGGAGAGGGGGGCGCGGGAGGTCCGGAGCCGGGCGAGACCCGGCCGGCGCACCAGGACGGAGCTCACGAGGCCTTCTTCGCGGGGCCGAGGGTGACCCGGGGATCGACCAGCGGATGGAGCAGGTCGACGACGAGGTTCACCGTCATGAACAGCGCGACCATGATGAGGGAGATGGCCTGCACGGTGGGGAAGTCCTTGGTGGTGGTGGAGAGTTCGAGGAGCTGGCCGATGCCGCCCACGCTGAAGGCGGACTCCACCAGGACGGTGCAGACCAGCAGGGTGGAGACGATGAGCCCGCCGGTGGTGAGCACGGTGCCCAGTGCGTTGCGGAAGACGTGCCGTCGGATGACCTGGCTCGCGGACACGCCGCGGCTCCGGGCGACCGTGACGTGCTCCTGGCCGAGGACTTCGAGCATCGCGGCCCGGGTGACCCGGGCGAGCATGCCGATCAGGTAGAGCGCCAGGGCGACGGCGGGCAGGGTCAGGTGCCACAGCATCTGCCCGAAACCGTCGCCGGCCCCGCCGGTGGGGAACCAGCCCAGCTTCACTGCGAACAGGCCCTGCAGCAGCACCGCCGCGACGAACGACGGGGTGCCGATGGCCACGGTGGTCGTCACCAGGATCGCGGAGTCGGCGGCCCCGCCGCGGACGGCGCCGATCCAGCCCAGGAGCAGCCCGAACACGAGGACCAGTACGAGCGCCATCGAGATCAGCATCAAGGTGTTGGGCAGCCTGTCCGCGAGCAACCGCGACACGTCCGTGCGGTACGTGATCGAGCGGCCGAAGTCGCCCTGCACCACCTGGCCGAGCCAGTTCAAGTACCGCACGGCGAAGGGGTCGTCCAGGTGGTAGTGCTCGTTGATCGCCTGCAGTGCCTCCGGGGAGGCCGAGCGGCCGCCCAGGAGGAAGCTCGCCGGATTGCCCGGAGCCAGGTACAGCGCGCCGAAGATCACGAAGGAGGCGCCGAGCAGGGTGGCGGCCATTTCGGCCAGCCGCCGTACGGCGAAGCGCAGGAAACTCATCGCGCGGCCGCCCCGACGCCGGCGGCCCACGGGGAATAGAGGTAGGAGATGGTGGTGGGGGCGCCGGTGATGCGCTTGTTCAGGAAGACCGCGGTCGGCCATTCGGCGACCGGGATCCACAGGACCTGGTCGGAGGCCTTCTTCTGGAGTTCGGCGGCCGCCGAGAAGCGCTTGGCCGGGTCGTACTCGGAGCGGGCCTTGTCGGTCAGCGCGTCGTAGGACTCGTCGCTGTAGCCGGCGTAGTTCTGGTAGGCCCCGGTCTGGAAGTTGCTCAGCATGTCCATCGGGTCGGTGATGGAGTCGTAGTACGTCTCCGGGAACATGTCGATGCCTTCGCGCGCGGCGGGATCGGTGAACAGCGAGGTGAAGGCGTTGGGGGCGATGGTCTTCAGCTCGATCTTCAGACCGATCCTGGTACCGGCGTCCTGGACCGCGGTGGCCAGCACCGAGACGTCCTGGCCGATCGAACTGGTGGCCATGGTCAGCGTCTTGCCGGTGGCGCCGGCCTCCTCGATCATCCGCTTGGCCGCCTCGACGTTCTGGTCGGGGGAGGGCAGGTTGTCGAAGGCGGACGCGCGGACGGCTTCGGGGGCGCCGGCCCAGATCGCCTTGCTGGTGAGCGAGCTGGTGACGGTCCCGGCGCCGCCCAGGCCGGCCTTGACGAAGCCGCGGCGGTCCAGGGCCAGGGACAGGGCCCGGCGGACGCGGACGTCACCGAGCGCGCCCTTCATGCTCGTGACGTTGACGTTGACGGTGCTGAGGCCCTCGCCGAAGTAGAGGGCGCCGGCGCCGCTCGCGCGCAGCCGGTCGTAGCTCTCGGTGGGGATCAGGTAGCCGCCGTCGGCCTCGCCGCTCAGCAGGGCGTTCGTCCGGGCGTTGGGGTCGGTGAGGAAGGTGAAGACGGCCTTCGCGGACTTGGCCTTGGTGCCCCAGTAGCCGTCGAAGCGCTGGAGCTCGATCGACTGGCCCTTGTTCCACGTGCCGAGCTTGAAGGGGCCGGTGCAGTCCAGGCTGCCGGTGGTGCCGTAGTCCTCGCCCGCCTTCTCCACCCCGGCCTTGGAGGCCACGACGCCGGCGGCGGTCGCCATGTACTGGGGGAACTGCGAGTCGGGCTGCTTCAGCTTGACGGTCACCTGGAGCGGGCCGGTCTTGGTGACGGCCTCGACGTTGGAGAAGTTGCTGTTCCAGGCGGCCCCGTTCTCCGGGTCCATCTGGCGGCCCAGGCTGTAGACCACGTCGTCGGCGCTCATCGTGCCGCCGTCGTGGAAGCGCACGCCCGGGCGCAGGTCGTAGACCCACGTCAGGTCGTCGGGGTTGGTGGCCTTCTCGGCCAGCCCCGGAGCCATCGTGAGCTGCGGGGTCCACCGCATCAGGCTCTCGCAGACGTTCGACAGGATCGTGTTCGCCGGGTAGTCGAAGGCCGAGATGTAGTCCAGCGTCGGCGGTTCCGCGTACACGGCCCAGGTGAAGGAGTCGAGCTCGCCCGCGGCGGCGGGGGTGCCGGCGGACAGCTTGAAGGCCGTGTCCTTCGCGCCGTCGCCCTTGGGCGGGCCGGAACAGGCGGTGACCAGGCCGAGGGCGGTCAGCGCGGCGACGGGCAGCGCGTACCGGCGGGCGGCGGAGCGACGGGCGGTGGAGGCGCCACCGGTGGCGGCGGGGGCGGCGTTGCCGACGGAGGAGTGGCCGGTGGCGTTGCCGACGGACCTGGCGGCTCTGGACCAGGGAAGGGATCTGGGCATCGGTGCTCTCTCTTCCATGCGGGGCGGGGAGGTACGGGCAGGCGGCGAGCGGGGCGAGGAGGGAGGCTCGGGGCTCGGGTGCGGGCCGCCGGCCCGGGCACGGCGAAGGGGGCGAGCCGGTCAGGCGGTGCGGCCGGCCGCGGGGATCTGCTGGGTGATGCAGTGCACGCCGCCACCGCCGTACGCGATCACGCGCGAGCGGACTCCGACGACCTTGCGGCCGGGCAGCGCGGAGGCGATGACGGCGAGCGCGCCCTCGTCCGCGTCGGTGCCGGCGACCGGGACGACGACCCCGCCGTTGGCGATGTAGAAGTTCAGGTAACCGACCTCGGTCTCCCTGCCGTCGACCTCGACGAAGGAGCTCTGCGGCAGGTCGATGATCGTGAAGGGGCGGCCGGCGGCGTCGGTGGACCCCTCCAGGACGGCGCGGTTGACGCGCATGCGCTCGTAGTCGGGGTGCTCGGGGTCGCTCGGGAGCGTGACGACGACGGTGGCGGGGGCGACGAAGGCGCAGACGCCGTCCACGTGCCCGTCGGTCTCGGTGTCCAGCAGACCGCCGTACGGCAGCCAGATCACCTTGGTGACACCGAGGCGGGCGATCAACTCGGCCTCGATCTGCTCCTTGGTCATGTCCGGGTTGCGGTTCGGGTGCAGCAGGCACTGCTCGGTGGTGATCAGCGTGCCCTCGCCGTCGACCGTGATCGCGCCGCCTTCGAGGATCATTCCGGAGTCGACGCGGTCCACGCCCAGGTGCGCCAGCAGGGCCGCGGAGATCTTGTCGTCGGTGTCGTAAGGGAAGTGCTTGCCGCCCCAGGCGTTGAAGCGGAAGTCCACGCCCGCCCGCCGGCCGTCCTCTCCGAGCACGAAGATCGGCCCGGAATCCCGGAACCAGGAGTCGTCGATCGGGAGCTCGATCACCTCGACGCCCTCGCCGCACAGCGCGCGGGCCTCGTCGCCGCTGCCGGGCAGCGCGACCATGGTGACCGGCTCGAAGGTGGCGATCGCGGTGGCGACCTGGGCGTACTCGGCCTTGACCTCGTCGAAGACGTCGCCCCACAGCTCCTGCCGGGTCGGCCACGCCATCAGACAGCCCTCGTGGTCCGTCCACTCGGCAGGCATGCGGAAGTTCGTCATGATCCACTCCTGTTTGAAAATTCAGTCAGTGTTGGTAAGGGGTGCCCGCATCCTCTACCGAACTGAAAATTCAGTCAATGGTTCTGGCCAAGCTGGTGCGTAATCGGTCACACCGCGTATCGCGCGGGGTGTGCAGAGGGCCTGGGGGGCCTCTGAATCGGCATGATCACGGCGGTAACGCCGGAAACGGGTGCCTGATGTTACGGTCAGGAAAAGCCCCAGGTGACGGAGTCGACGGGTAGAGTGACCCTTCGTGTCAGACCGTCGAACGGAAATACTCAGAGCCGCCACGCGAGTGATCGCGCGACGCGGCGTGCGCGGGCTCAGGGTGGGGGAGCTCGCCGCCGAAGCAGGCGTGTCCACCTCGCTGATCTACTACCACTTCACCGACCGCGCCGGGATCCTGCGCCGCACGCTGGAGTTCATCAGCGACCGCGCCGAGCGCTACACCGCCGAACGCGAGGACGGCCCGGACGGACCGGAGAGCCCCCGCGACGAGCTCAAGCGGACCCTGCTCCTCGAACTCCAGGAAACCCCCGAGGTGCGGGAGAACAGCACCGCCTGGGGTGAGCTGAGGGCCAGCGCCGTATTCGATCCCGACCTGCGCGAGGACGTGGCCAAGGCCACGCACAGCTGGGTCCACGAGATCTCCTACCTCCTCGCCCAGGCCCGCCCCACCGGGACGGCCCCCGAGCACGCGGCCGCCGCCGAGCGCCTCACGGCCCTCCTCGAAGGACTCAGCGTCCGCTGGCTGAGCGGCTCGCTGCCCCTGGAGCACGCCCGCCGGCTCCTCGCCGACGCGATCGACGGGGAACTGGCCGTATAGGCGTCCGGGCTGTCTTGGTCGTACGAGCCGCCTCGGGTGCCCTGGCCGTCCGGGCCGCCGATCATGGACCGGTGGCCGTCTAGGCTGCCGGTCATGAATCGGGAGACGGGCGGCGCGGCCGCCGGAGCGGTGATCGTCGACGCCCTGGAGCTGCTGTCCGACCCGGCACGGGCGGCCCGGTTCGCAGGGGCGGCCCACCGGATCCTGGCCGAGCTGGTCGCCGGGGGCGCCGCGCTGGGCTGGGTCGAACCGCCCGGGCCGGACGAGGTGGCGCAGCTCCTCGACGGCGTCGTGGCCGCCGTACGGACCGGGGACGCGGCCCTGCGCGGGGCCTACCTCGGGGACCGGCTCGTCGGGCTCGGGTACTGGCAGCGCTACGCCCGCCCCACCCACCGGCCGCACGCGGACCTGGAGAAGCTCGCCGTCGCCGCCGGGGCCCACGGACTCGGGCTCGGCCGGGCGCTGACCGCCGCGCTCGTCGAAGACGCCCGCGGGGCCGGGATCGAGGTCCTCACGCTGGATGCGCGGGGCGACAACACCCGGGCCCTGCGGCTCTACGCCTCCCTGGGCTTCACCGAGTACGGGCGGCTGCCCCGCTTCGTCGCCGTCGGCGAACGCCGCTACGACAAGGTGTTCTGCATGCTGGACTTCCGCCCGCCGCGAGGTAGAAGGGAGTTTGACGACAGGCCCTAGAGGAAGTAGAGCCTGCCGAGGGAGATGGAGTCGGCCGGCTCGGAGACCAGCGGCTCCCCGTCGAGCGACACCAGGCCCGTGCCGGGATGGACGTCGACGCTGCCGGTACGGCTGTTGCGGAGCATGTGCTTCGGCCCGATGCCCCGGGTCCCGCGGACCGCCACGCGGCGGCGCCGGGTGGGCATCATGTCCCCGTTCTGGACGGCCGCTTCCGCGACGAACGCCACGGATATGTCGGCCGCGGTGGCTCCGTACGCGCCGAACTGCGGTCCGAGGACGAGCGGTTCGCACCGATCGGTCGACGCGTTGGGGTCGCCGGTGACCCCGTATGCCGGGAAGCCGCCCTTCAGGACCAGTTGGGGCTTGGCACCGAAGTACTCCGGCCACCACATCACCAGGTCCGCGAGCTTGCCGACCTCGATGGAGCCGACCTCGTGCGCGAGGCCGTGGGCGATCGCCGGGTTGATGGTCAACTTCGCCATGTAGCGCAGCACGCGCTCGTTGTCGTCGCCGCTCTCCGCCGTGCCGTAGGAGCCCTCGCCGTCCAGCGGGCCGAGCTCGGCCTTCATCTTCCCGGCCATGGCGAAGGTGCGGCGTACGGTCTCGCCCGCGCGGCCCATGCCCTGGGCGTCGGAAGAGGTGATGCCGATGACTCCGAGGTCGTGCAGGAGGTCCTCGGCCCCCATCGTCCCGGCGCGGATCCGGTCGCGGGCCATGGCGGCGTCGCCGGGCAGGTCGACCTTCAGGTCGTGCGCCGAGACGATCATGCCGAAGTGCTCGCCCAGGGCATCGCGGCCGAAGGGCAGGGTCGGGTTCGTCGAGGAGCCGATGACGTTTTCGACGCCCGCCATCTTCAGGACGTTGGGGACGTGGCCGCCGCCGCAGCCCTCGATGTGGAAGGCGTGGATGGTCCGGCCGTCCAGCACCCGCAGGGTGTCCTCGACGGACAGGCACTCGTTCAACCCGTCCGTGTGCAGCGCGACTTGGACGTCGTGCTCCTCGGCCACGCGCAGGGCGGTGTCCAGGGCGCGGGTGTGCGCGCCCATGTCCTCGTGGACCTTGAACCCGGAGGCCCCGCCCTCGGCCAGCGCCTCGATCAGCGGAGCCGGGTCCGAGGAGGAACCCCGGGCCAGGAAGCCGATGTTGACGGGCCAGGCGTCGAAGGCGTTGAAGGCGTGCTTCAGTGCCCACGGAGAGTTGACGCCGACCGCCCATGCGGGGCCGAACTCCTGCCCGATGATCGTGGTGACCCCGGACGCCAGGGAAGCCTCCATGATGCGCGGGGAGAGCAGGTGCACATGGGTGTCGATGGCGCCGGCCGTGACGATCATGCCCTCGCCGGAGACGATGGTCGTCCCCGTGCCGACCACGACGTCGACTCCGTCGAGGGTGTCGGGGTTGCCGGCCCGGCCTATGGCGTGGATGCGGCCTTCGCGGATGCCGATGCTGGTCTTGCGGATGCCGAGGACGGCATCGATGACCAGGGCGTTGCTGATGACGATGTCGCAGGTGTCGCGGACGGCGGCGGCCTTCAGGTGCAGCCCGTCGCGGGCCGTCTTGCCGAAACCGGCCAGGAACTCGTCCCCGGGCTTCTGGGAGTCGGACTCCACCCGGACGATGAGCCCGGAGTCGCCGAGCCGGATCCGGTCGCCCGCCCGGGGGCCGTGGACGGCCATGTAGTCGTGCGGGTCGATGCTGTCCGCCGGGGCTGCGCCCGGGCGGCCGTGACAGCCCGCGGAGTCGAAGACGCTGCCGCTCATGCCTGCTCCTGTCCTTGAGCCTTTTCCTTGTACGAAATTGCGCTGCCCTCGTACGAGGTGAGGTATCCGGTGGCCCGGGCCTTGGCCAGGGCGCCCTCGCGCGCGCCGGGCGCGTCCAGGGGGCCGTCGACGAGACCGGCGAAACCGATGGCCACGCGCGCCCCGCCGATGGGCAGCAGCTCCACCATGACGGTGGCTCCGACGTCGAAGCGGACCGAGGAGCCCGCCGGTACGGCGAGCCGGGTTCCGTAGGCGGCGGCGCGGTCGAAGGCGAGGCGCGGGTTCGACTCGAAGAAGTGGAAGTGCGAGGTGACGCTGATGGGCACGCTCGAGGTGTTCCGCACGGCCAGCCGCACCGTCGGCGCGGTGGGGCCGTAGCCCGCACCGTCCCCGGGCAGGCCGGCGCCCGGGGCGTCGGCCCCGAGCGAACCCTCTTGCCGGAAGGGGTCGTTGATGACGCAGAGCCTCGTGCCGTCGTCGAAGACGGCCTCGACCTGGATCGAGGTGACCACGTCGGGGACCCCGGGCAGCACCTCGTCGCCGCGGAGCACGCGGCGGCCGGCCTCGATGGCCTCGGCCAGCCTGCGGCCGTCCCGCGCCGCCTCGCACACCGTGTCGGTGATCAGGGCGGTGGCCTCGGGGACGTTGAGCTTCACGCCGCGCGCGCGTCGGGCGCGGGCCAGTTCCGCCGCCGTGAAGATCAGCAGCCGGTCCCGCTCGGTCGGTGTCAGTCGCATACGGCCTCATCTGTGAAGGGGAGGGCGGGCGCCGTGGTTCCTGCCGGTACCGGCTCTACGGCGGCTCTACGGCGGCTCTACGGGCGCGGTTCGGCCATCGTGGAGCAGTGGATGCCGCCGCCCCCGGCCATCAGCCGGTCGACGTCGAGCTGCACCACGGTCCGGCCGGGGAAGGCGGCCGCCAGGGCCCGCTTGGCCGGCGCGTCCTTCGCGGAGTCCCCGAACTGGGCGGTGATGACAGCCCCGTTGGCCACGTGGAAGTTCATGTACGAGTCGACGAACTCGGGGTTCTTCGAGCGCGTGGTGTCGGGACCGTCGACCTTGATGACGGCCGGCACCCAGATCATCTTGTCGGCGCCGTACGCGTGCAGAACGGCGTCCTCGACCTCCGCCCGGCTCCAGCCCCGGTTGCGGTTCTTGTTGACGAGGCTGCTCTCCGTGGCCATCACGGTCCCGTCGCCGTCGGTCTCGATCGCCCCGCCTTCGTCGACGAAGTCCGTCTTGCTGAAGGGGAGATGGGACTCGTAGGCGATGCTCTCCGCGACGTGGGCGTCGTAGGAGTGGGCCTGCTTGTTTCCCCAGCCGTTGAAGTTCAGGCCGATCGCGTCGAGCCCGCCGCGGCCGTCCCGGCGGAAGACGGGTGCGATGTCGCGCATCCAGAGGTCGTCGGTGCCGATGGCGGTGGTCACGGTCACGCCCGGGCCGCACCAGGAGCGGGCGGTGGCGGCCGTGGAGGAGTCCGGTGCGCACATCACGACGGGCTCGTAGCGCGCGATCGTCTTCGCGATCAACGCGATGTCCTCCTGGACCCCGGTCAGCGCGCGGCCGCCCCAGATGGAGGAGCGCGAGGGCCAGGACATCCAGGTGCGGGCGTGGGGAACGTCGTCGAGGTCCACCCGCCAGCGCTGCACCGCCGCGCTCGGCGCCCGGAGCGCCCCCGGTGCCGCGGCGGCCGCGGTACCGAGGGCGACCCCCGCCGCTCCGAGTCCGGCGGCCCCGAGGACGCGCCTGCGGGTGGGGGTGGAGCCGAAGAACCGGCCGAGGAGGGAGCGGCTGTCGTCGGGGGAGTCGTGCATGGGTGAGCCTCCGGAGCAGGTGGGGGTACCGAGAGCGGCCCTGGCCAGACTCTGCCACTGACTGAAAATTCAGTCAAGGCGCGGGACGTGCGTGATCCCTGCCGATGGAGGGAGCGTCTTACGAAGCCTGCGGCTCAGGCGGTGCGGGAGAGGCGGTCCAGCTCGGCGGCGATGGACGACACCATCAGCTCGCGGGCGTGCGCGAGGGGCAGGCTGCCGCTGAGCCAGCGCGAGCTCAGCCCCTCCACCAGGGCGGTCAGCCGCTCGGCGGCACTCGAGAGGGCGGCGGCCGGCGCCATGGGGTGGACCTGCCCGAGCAGCTCGCCCACTTCCTGGATCCACACGCGGGTCGCGCCGGCGAGGTCTTCCCGCAGGTCGGGGTCGAACACCGCGCTGGCGCGCAGCTCTCCCCAGGCCGTGCTGTTCTCCCGTACCGCGGGGTCGTCCTGGAACTCCAGCAGGAGCGTCTGCTTCAACTCGCCCAGGGCGTCGAGCGGCGGATCGGCGGGGTCCCGCTCCGTGGTGTACCGGCCGGCGCGGTCGTTGATGAACTCCAGGGTGGCGCGGAGGATCCCCGCGCGGTCCTTGAAGTGGTAGTAGATCAAGGCCGTGGACACGCCCGCCTCGGCGGCGAGCTCTTCCACGCGCAGGCCGCGGACGCCGCGCCGGGCGATGACCCGCGCGGCGCCTTCCATGATTGCCGTTCGACGATCAGCCACGGTTCGACACCTTACCGGGAGGGTGGAGGGTTGGACGGATCGGGATTGACTGAAAGTCTGGTCAGTGATCGTAGTCGGCCAGTGCGTCCAGGCGGTGGACGAGGTCGGAGGTGTAGGTGGTGTCCATCTCGAATTCCAAGGTGGGGATGCCCTCCAAGGGGGAGACGTCGACCGCACCGCCCATGGACGGTCCTACGGTGAGCCGACAGAAGCGGAGTTGAGGGAAGGTGTGCGGCAGCCGGTCGATCACCTGCTGTGCGCTGTGTGCGTCACTGCCGTGCCAAAGGTGGAGGGCGGAGACTCGGGGCAGGACCGCGTCGGCGGGGAGGGTCTTGAAGGCGGACGAGTCCAAGCCGAGTGTGTCGAGAGCGGACAGCCGGGATATTTCCTGCCAGTCCGCGGCCGACGTCGAGCTGGAGGCGAAGCCAAGGGTCGCCAGCCCGGTATGGCGGGCGAGCCCCGTGAGGCCCTCCGTGGAGGTGGCCGTTCCCATCACGAGAAGGCGCTGAAGACGTGCGCGAGGATGAAGGGCGTTCGGAGACCAGAGCATGTCGGTGGATCCGTCGATGTGGAGGGTCGTGAGGTCCGGCAGCCGCTCCAACACGCTCAGGTCCATGGCCGTTGAGCTGTGGAGCTCCAGCGTCCGGATGGGGAGCCCGCCGAGTGCGGAGAGGTCGACGAGCGCCGGGCAGTCGACAACCCTGAGCGAGGAGAGCCTCGTCTGGCCGGCCAGGAAGCCCAGATTTATCGCCGGGTGGTACATGAGCGCGAGCTTCGTCGGCATGTGCCGGGCGAGGAACGAGGCGAGGGCGGACTCTGACACCAAGCCCCTGACATCCAGGGAGTCCACGTGCATTCCCAGTCGATCCAGATGGTGCAACTGCTCATCGGAGGAGACGGTGTAGTCCAAACCCTCCGGGTTTAGCAGCGCGATGATCTCGTCCGCGTACCGGCCGGCGTCGAAGCGCGTCCACGACCACACGAGCTGGCTGCGGACCGCGAGTGGGGAGTCCCATTCGGCGGCGTACCTGGCCAGGAACGGCAGTGTGGCGTCGGACGCGACCCGGGAGGCTGCGACGACCGTGTAGTAACCGCCCAATGAGTCGACGGCGTCCGGACCGGGGAGGAGGTCCAGGACGAGGGGGCCCACTGTTCCCAGGGCGCGGGCGTCGTTCTCGTTGCCCGGCGGGATCAGCCTGGCCGCGCGATCCTCCACCGCTCCGCGGACGGCCGGCTCCAGCGTGGTGGCGTGCTCCAAGCAGGCAGCCGCCAGGAGGTAGACGCGGAAGCGGACGCGTAGGTCCTCGGTGCCGTCGCCGAGGCTCAGGATGTCCTCGAAGAGGGCCACCCGCTCGCGAGGCCGGGCCAGGGCGACCGCCATGCGGATGACGTCCTCCCACTGGTCGTCCGCGGCGTGCGCGGCGAGCATGCCGAAGTCGCCCTCCTCCACCGCCGCCCGTGCACCCAGGAAGTCCTGGAAGGTGCGGTGGATGAAGTCGACCGTTCCCGGGGCCGGTTCGCGGAGCAGGCCGCTGCGCTGGAGGAAGTGCTCGAAGACGGTCGGGGCGTCACCCAGGGCGGCCGCCTCCGGGACCGCCGGGAGGGCGCGGTCGATGATGAACTCGGCCTGGGAGCGGTCCATCTCCGTACGGCCGTTCTTGATCAGCCAGTACGCGAGCCGTTGGAGCAGTTCGAGCTGCGGCTCTTCCCGGAGGTCGGGGACCTTCATGTCCCGCTCGCGGTCACGGCGGCTGATCAGCATGGACAGTGCGGCTTCGTACAAGTCCTTGCGGCCGTGCGGGAGGTAGCCCCGCCGGTCGCGGTGGAGTGCGCAGATCAGGCCGCACATCAGGGGGTTGGTGGCCAGCCTGCCGAGGTCGGCCTTCGTTCGGACGGCGGTGAGGAGCTGCGCCTCGTACGTGTCGAGTTCGGCTGCGGACTCGGACCCGCCGCGGGCGGCCGCGTGCCAGCGCTTGATGAAAGTGGCGGTGTCGGCAGGTCCCATGGAGGACAGCGCCAGTTCGCCGAAGCCTTCTTCGGTGAGCCAGTCCTGGCCGACGGCCGACGGGCGCGAGGTGACCAGCCAGCGGTTGTTCTTGTCGTCGTACGTGTCGATGAGGTCCCGCAGCCAGCGGCGGGTCCGCTCCCGCTCTGCTTCCGGGACCTCGTCGATGCCGTCCACGAGGACCAGCCCCCGCCCGGAGGCGAGTACCCGATGCTCCCATCCGGCAGGCTGGGAACCGGCGAGGGGGCAGTCGATCGCGGCGAGGAAGTCCTTGGGGGCCGGCAGCCGTTCGCCGTGGCGGGTGAGGGTGCGGAGCGGGAGTACGAAGGGGATCCGGTTGTGGAGGTATGCGGGCCGGTCCGGGCGGTCCTGCTGCGCGGCGGTGACGGCCAGCCACTGGACGAGGGTGGTCTTCCCGGAACCGGCCTCGCCCCGGAGGAGGACGCGGGGGGTGCGGGCCAGTGCCTGATCCGCGGGTTGGGGTTCCAGGGTCCGCTGTACCGCGAGGAAATCGTCCGCGGTCTCGTAGGCGTCCCAGGAGATCTCCGTGCGCCCCAGCGGCGCCGCCTCCAGGCTGAGGTACGCCACGTCCAGCGGCCAGCGCGTCGGTGAGTTGCTCAGGTCGATGCCGTAGATGGTGAGCTTGGAGTGCTTCTTCGCCACGTACGGCAGGTACGTCGCCTCGAACGCGGCGTCCGTTGCGTCGGGGAGCGGGGTGCGGCGGATCAACTCGTCCGTCTTCGACGTCAGTTCGTGGACCGCCCGGGTCTGGCTGACCAGCGCATGGGCCGTGAAGGTCCTGCGCTGGGTGAAGAACTCCAGGATGTGCAGGGAGGCGACGCCGAGCAGGGCCTCGTAGAAGTGCGTGGCGTCGGCGGAGAGATGGCGCTCCGGGCGGTCGGCCGCGCGGCGCAGTTCGCGGGCGAAGGCCTGCGGGCCGAGGCGGACGGCGTCGACGTCCGTGATCGTGAGGTCGCCCAGGGCGTGGAGGGTCGCGGCGAGGGCGTCGGTGACGGCGTCCTCCTCGTCCGCCGGGATCCGGCGTTCGCCCGTGCTCAGGGCCTGCTGGACGAGGGTGGCGGCCAGGGTGCGTACGTCGGACTCGGTGAGGGTGCGCTTCTCGCCCTTGAACGAGACGTACCCGGAGAGCCGGACCGGCTTGTCGACCAGCCCCGCCCCTGGGGCGTCGGCGACGAAGAACTTCCTGACGAGCGGGCCGATCACGGCCGTCGCCAACTTGAGCCCGATGGCTGTGGGTTCCACGTGTGCCCCCCCGTAGAGCTGTGCCGGTGCCGCCCGACGCGATTCTAGAGTGCGCCGTGCTCGGGCCGCTGGTGGAGCGGGCTACGGCATCATGGCTCCGGGATCGGGTGAGGGGGATCGCGGTGGCACAGGACGAGGTGCGCGGCAGTGTCGTGGTGGCCGGGCGGTACCGCCTGGAAGACCGGCTGGGCCGGGGCGGGATGGGTACCGTGTGGCGGGCCACCGACGAACTGCTCGGGCGTCCGGTCGCCGTCAAGGAACTGCACGTGGGCGAGGGCGACGGGGACGGTGTGGCCGCGGGGGCGCTGCGCGAGGCGCGGGCCGTGGCGCACGTGCGCCACCCCCATGTCGTCGTGGTCCACGACGTCGTCGAACACGACGGGCGCCCCTGCATCGTGATGGAACTCGTCGACGGCGGGTCGCTCGCGGACCTGATCTCCGCCGGGAAGACCCTCACCCCGGTCGAGACGGCCAGGACCGCACTCGCCCTGCTCGGCGCACTGACCGCGGCGCACGGCCGCGGAGTCCTCCACCGGGACGTGAAGCCGGCCAACGTCCTCATGGAGTCGGGGACCGGCCGGGTGGTGCTCACCGACTTCGGCATCGCCCGGTTCTCCGGGGCCACCACCATCAGCGAGACGGGTGCCTTCGTCGGCTCGCCCGAGTACACCGCTCCCGAGCGGATGCAGGGAGCCGAGGCCGGGCCGGCCGCCGACCTGTGGTCGCTCGGCACCCTCATGTGCACCGCGCTGACCGGGGAATCTCCCTTCCGCCGCGATTCGCTGGGCGGCGTCCTGCACGCCGTCGTCTCCGCGGAGATCCGGCCGCCCGCCCAGGCCGGGCCGCTCCTGCCGGTCATCCGGGGCCTGCTGGAACGCGACCCGGTGCGGAGGATGGCGGCGGCCGAGGCGGACCGGCTGTTGTCGGCGTACCTCGCCGGCGGCAGCCCGGTCGGCCCGGCCGGGCGGATGACCGTAGCCGCGGACCGTGTTTCCGTACCCGCCGATCACGTGCCGGTACCCGCCGACCGTGTCCCCGTACCCGGCGGCGGTAGGCCCGCATCCGTGCCCGCAGACGGCTCCGCCCCCGCAGACGGACCCACGCCGACGCCGGATCCCGAGGGGCTGACGGCCCCTGCCGTGACCCCGCGCCCGACGGCCAGGCAGCGGGTCGCCACCCGGCGGGGCCTCGGCCTCGGGGTGGTCGCAGCCGCCGTCGTCCTGGTGGCGGGCGGGGTGGTGGTGGGCGCCGACCCGCTGCGCTCGCTGTTCGGCGTGGTGGAGGAGGGGCAGGGGACGCGGAGCGCGCCGGCGGCTCCCGGCGGCTCCGCGAGCCCGCCCGCGACCCCGAGCGGGGGCGGTGCCACCCCGAGTCCGGTGGGTGTGACCCCGGCCGGGACGCCCTCCGGGTACCGGACCTTCGCCGACCCGCAGGGCTTCGCCATCGCCGTCCCCGAGGGGTACCAGCGGGCCACCGACGACCAGCGGGTCTTCTACGTCTCCCCGGACGGGGCCTTCCGCGTCGGGATCCGGGTGAAGATGCCGGTGCCCGGCGGCCCGCTCGGCGTGATGCGGCAGGCCCACGCCAAGGGCCCGGACACCAACCCCGGTTACCGCGGCGGCACGGTCGTCTCCACGACCCACCACGAACTTCCGGCGGCGCTGTGGGAGTTCACCTGGAACGGCTTCGACCCGGCCGAGGGTCCCCGGCACACTTACGACCTCTGCTGGGACCAGAACGGCCGGATGTACGACATCTGGGTCTCCGCCCCGGTGGACGAACTCGCCGCTGCCAAGCGGCACTTCGACACCGCCGTGGCCACCTTCGTCCCCGGCGCACCC
This sequence comes from Streptomyces sp. NPDC058289, assembly GCF_042880975.1. Taxonomy (NCBI): domain Bacteria; kingdom Bacillati; phylum Actinomycetota; class Actinomycetes; order Kitasatosporales; family Streptomycetaceae; genus Streptomyces; species Streptomyces sp. NPDC058289. Next base: position 180,643 of record NZ_JBHVYI010000002.1, on the reverse strand, counting down.
GGCTCCGTCACCCCCTGATCCCGTCCCCCTGATCCCGCCCCCCCGGGCCCCTCCCCGGTCAGGTGCGCAGCACCACCAGCCCGTCCTGCCCGTCGGCCGTCCGCAGGCTGCCCGGGACCAGCGGGGCGAAGGTGCGCGGGAGCGCCAGGCCCGGGGCGCCGTCGCCCTGCGGGGCGTCGAAGAGGTACGCCGCCTCCGAGGCGCTGTCGCTGACCAGATGCGGCCCGTCCGCCCCGCCGGTGGCCCGCGTCAGCGGGGTCCGGAAGACCCTGCGCAGCTGGCGCAGGGTCTCCGCCGTGACCGGTACCGGCATCGGCTGCGGTTCCGCCCGGAGTTCCGGACCGTCGGCCCCGGTGGCCCCCGCCGTCTCCTCCACGCTTTCCGTGCCGTCAGCGCCGCCCGTGCCGTCCGGCGGGATCGCCCCCGCCAACAGCAGCGCCAGGAGCACCGGAACCGCCTTCAGCCGGAGCGCCTCGGTGGCCCGGCCCAGCCGGTGCGCGTGCCCGCCGGGCAGCGACAGGGCCAGGCTGCCCGCCGCGTCGCCGAGCGCCAGGGGGACCGCCGCGCACACCACGCCGGGGGCGTACTCGCGCAGGTCGAAGACGGGGGACCCCGGGGCCACCGCGTCGAGCGCGCTGAACAGGGCCCGGCTGTCGGTGATGGTCCGCTCGGTGAGCCGGGCGGGCCGGTGCCGGGCCACGTGGTCGGCGCGGCCGTCGTGGTCGAGCTGGCTCAGCAGGCACTTGCCCACCGCACTGGCGTGCGCGGCGTCCCGGAAGTCCACCCACTCCCGTACCGGCGGGGCGCCGGGCCCGTCCGCCATCTGCGTGATCCGGACCTCCCCCTCCGCGTACCGGCTCAGGTACACGGCCGCGCCCGCGCTGTCCCGCGCCAGGGCGAGCGTGCGCTGCAACTGGGCCGCCAGGCCCCGGCCGCCCGGGGCCGCGAGCCGGTCGAGGGCCGGCCCCGGGGCGTAGACCCCGACGCCGGAGCGGTACGCGTACCCCTCCACGCAGAGCATCGACAGCAGCTGCCCGAGCTCCGCCTCGGCCAGGCCGGCCTCCCGCCCGAGCCGCCCGACCCGTACGCCGAGCGGCCGCCGCTGCAGGACCCGTACGACGGCCAGGGCGCGCCGGGCGGCCGCCAGGGCCTCGCCCCCGCCGGGCTGGACCACGGTCCCGCGGGCCGCCGCCGTCAGCGCGGGGTGGCGCAGCGGGCCCGAGCCCAGTCGGCCCGCACCCGGCAGGGGCGGCCGCGGGGGAGCGGTCGGCGGCCGGAACGCGTCCAGCGCCCGGGACACCCCGGGCCTGGGCAGCGGCACCGGGCCCAGGTCGGGGTCGTCGAGCTGGTCGACGTAGCGCAGGACGGCCGCCTGCGCGCACAGCCGTACCTCGCGGAGCTCCCGGCGCCCGCTCGGCCGGAAGCGGCGCCGGCCCAGCTCCCGGGCCCAGACCCGGGCGTCGTGGTGCTCGCCGCGCCGGGAGTGGTCGAGGAAGAGGCAGTACGCGGCGTGCGTGGTCCGGCTGCGCCCGGACGCGGCGGCGAACTGCCACCAGAACCGGGCCCCTTCGCGCAGTCCGGCCAGGTGCAGCAGACAGCCGAAGACCACGGCTCCGGGCAGGTCGGCGTGGCCGCTGCTCTCGAAGGCGTCGAGCCGCTCCCGGGCCCCCGTGGCGCACACGGAGGCCAGACAGGCGGCCTTGAGGTCGCGTCCGGCCCGCTCGGAGTCCAGCGGCAGGTCGCGCAGGGGGTCGCTCCAGCCCGGCGTGCGGCGCCGGGCATGGGTTCCGCCGCGCCCGGGGGCCGGGGCGGGGAGCGGCTTCGACCCCGCGGCGGTGGAGTCGGCGCCGCGCAGCAGTCGGGCCTCCGCCGCGCCCAGGTCGTAGTGCGGATAGCGGTCGCGCACGCTCGCCCGGGCCAGGAACTGCTCCAGGGAACGAGGGAGTCCGCCGTCCTCGCGACGGGTTCCGCGGCTCGTGTTCCGGTTCATGACTCGGCCGAGGTGTCGAGCAGCCGGGCGAGCCGCCGCTGGGCCTGGCCGAGCTGCGAGCGGACCGTGGCCTCGTCCACACCCATGATCGCGGCGGCTTCGCCGGGGGTGCACTGGAGCCCGTACCGCAGCAGCACGGCGTCGCGCTGCCGTTCGGCGAGCCGGGAGACGGCGGAGTAGAAGCGGATGGTGTCGGTGAGCACCTCGTACTGGTCGGCTTCCGCGTGGGCCTCCTTGAGCGCCGCTTCGAAGGCACTGGTGTCCATCGGCTCCGGCCAGGGGCTGCGGCAGAACTGGCGGTCGATCAGCCGCTGTTTGAGGACGGTCCACGCGTAGGCGTCGAGCCGGTCCATGTGCAGCATCCGCAACCATTCGCACATGATCGAGTCGAAGGCGGCGTCGACCGCTTGCTCGGCCGCCGCGTCCGAGCCCAGTTGCAGGTACGCGAACCGCATGTAGGCCGGGCGCCGGTCGGCGTGGAAGGCCCAGTACGACAGGCGAGCCGTCGCATTCCACTGGCTCATGGGCGCCGGCCGCCGTCGCCGGCTCGGCAGACCCACGGCTCCGCCACCGGACTCCTCCGGAAGACCGCTGCCATCGCTCACCGCTCCACCCCATCCCGTGTGCGGGGCAAGGAAATCAGCGCGGGCGCACTCGGAGGGCGCAGAGACGAAAGCTGGAAGAATTACGTTCGGTGATGATCACGTGCTGATCGATGTCGATCGCCCGCGCGCCCAACCAGCGCAAACGCATATGCCGTTCTCCTGTGCGTCCGTTTCGTGCCCCGCCGGAGCGCACGGCGTGTGACCATCCCAAGATTCACTCGTTTGTCGGAGAGTGGGCACAACACAGCGATTCGGCTCCACCGCCGTGGAGCAGGCCGAGGCCGTCCTCGTCGAGCACTACCCCCAACTGGTACGGCTCGCCTACGTGACGCTCCCGGTCACGCTCGGCCGCCATACCCGGGTACTCCTCGCGCACAAAGCGGTCCAGCGGGCCCTCCCGCGCGGCGGGCTCGGGAGCGCACAGGCGGCCCCGGCCGGTCCCGACGGGCCGGGCGGCCCCCTGACCCAGGTGCGCGTACGGGTCCTGCGCGCGAGCCTCGCTCCGTCCGGCCGGGCCCGCCTCGCCGCGGCCGGGCTCGGATGGCCGCCGGTGCCGCCCTTCGTCTGGGGGCTGCGGCTGTGGCCCCCGGCGGGCGGGATCGACGAGCCGGCCCGGGTGCTGGGCGCGGCGCCGGGGCCGGTCCGGGCGGCGTTCGTCCTGCACGGCATGGACGGCCTGCCCGAGGAGGCGGTGGCCCGGCTCCTCGCTGCGGCGGGGGTCGCCGACCCGGCGGACGCCGTGCGGGAGGCGCTGGCCGCCTGGCGGGCGACGGGCGGTGGCGGCTTCCCCGGAGCTGCCGGGAATGCCGGTGGGGAAGCAGGCGGGAACACCGCTGGGGAAACGCTCCTGCGGGGGCCGGGCGGCGTCGAGTTCGACGCCGCCGTGGTCAGTGCCCGCCCCACCGACCTGCTGCGCCGACGGCGCCGTACCCGGGCCGGCTGGACCGCCGCGGTCGCGCTGGCCCTGGCCGCCGGGATCCTCGCGGCCGACGGGTCACCGCCAGGCCCCGAGGCGTCGCCGCTCGCCGGACCGGCCGCTGCCGGGGCGCTGGACCCGGCCCGGCTGGTCCGGGTGCCCGCCGAGGCCTGGGCGGACACCGCCCGCGTCGACTTCACCGCCTGGCCCGCGCGCGGCGCCCGCACCGCCGACCGGGGTCTGCTCGCCCGCGCCCTGGCGGCCTGGGCCGCCCGGCCCCGGGAGGTGGCGGTGACGGCCGCGCCGGGAACGGCCACCGATGCTCCGCTGCGCGCGCCGCAGCTGCTGTACGCGGGGGACGTCGCCGGGCGGGCGGTCGTGCTGCTGCTCGACGGGGACCGGGTGGTGCGCTACGGCGAATCAGCAGACGGCGCCGACACCGGCGGGCCGCGCGGCCGTGAGCTCGCCTTCGCCCGTACCGACGAGGCGAACGTGACCACCGCCGCCGCGCTGACCCTGAGCCGCTCCCCGGGGGACGGGAGTGGGAGTGGGAGCGGCAGCGGCATCGGCAGTGGCAGCGGGAACGACAGTGCGGACGGGGGCCGGGCCCGGTACCTGCTCGCGCCGTGGATCGCCCGGGCCGGCACCCGCGACCTGCTCCGGACGGGGGAGGGGGCCAAACCGCTGGCCGTCTCCGCCGACGGGGTCACCGAGGAGACCGCGGTTCCCCGTACAGGTGGCGCTGAAGGCGCTGACGGCACCGGCGGAGCCTGCGCCGCGTGGCCCGTGCTGGAGCTGACCTCCTCCGCCCGCATCGTGGAGAAGCACGCCTTCGTCCTCGCCGACCTGGGCGCGCTGACCCCCGTACACCTGACCTACACGCCGCTGCCCGACGGTCCGGGCGCGGTAGCGGCGCGCCAGCCGCGCGAGGCCACCGGCCCGGCCGCGCGGGCGGCGTGGGCGCCGGTCGCCTGCCGGCTGCGGGAGTACCGCACCGGCGGGGTACGGGCCGTCAACATCTGGGACTTCGCCGACTCCGAACTCCCCGACGGCGCGGGTCGGGCCGTCTGGACCTGCGCCCGCGCCTCCGGCTGGGCCGGCCCGGGTGACGTCCTGGTCCAGCTGCGCCTGCCCGCCGGAGCTCCGCAGGACGTGGCCCGGTCCCGCGGGACCGCCGCCTGCGGCCGGTTCGGACAGCACCTGCTCGCGGGCACCCGGTGGAGGTCGCCGGCCGGCCGCTGGTACCTGCTGGCGGCCGGCAGCCGCGAGGTCGCGGGCATCACCGCGGCCGGCGCGGTCCGCGCGGAGGCCGCCGGCCGGACCCTGACCGTCCCCGTCGCCGGTCCGCAGGGCCCGGCGGCCACCCTGACCGCCAGACTCGCGAGCGGGGTCCGGATCAGCGCGATCGACGGCGGTCGGGGCGGGCGCGACTGACGGCCCACCGCCGGGCGGTCCTGTGCCCGAGCCGCTTGCCGGAGCACCGTCCGCGGCCGCCGCGGACGGTGTCCCACCGGGGGTGGACGGCGGTTCGGGGGCTGCCCTGCCCGCTGTACCATGGCCGCAGCGCGAGGGCCGTGACGGAGTGGTCACAGTCCTCGCTTTTGCTTTGCACCCCCAGTCCACCCCGAAGAAATGCGGCGCGTGGCGTTTCGGCGGTTCGATACGATGAACCGCACGTCACGTTGTACCGGCATATATGAAATGGAGCATCCGAGGATGGCTCGACACCTGATCACCAGCGCGCTTCCCTACATCAACGGGATCAAGCACCTGGGCAACATGGTCGGGTCGATGCTTCCGGCGGATGTGTACTCCCGGTACCTCCGCCAGCGCGGCCACGACGTCCTCTACATCTGCGCCACCGACGAGCACGGCACCCCCGCCGAGCTCGCCGCGAAGGCGGCCGGCCTCTCGGTCGCCGAGTTCTGCGCGCAGGCCCACGACGCCCAGAAGGCGGTCTACGACGGCTTCGAGCTGTCCTTCGACTACTTCGGCCGCAGCTCCTCGGAGCAGAACCGCGAGATCACCCAGCACTTCGCGCGCCAGCTCGAGAAGAACGGCTTCATCGAGGAGCGCGCGATCCGGCAGGTCTACTCGCCGGTCGACGGACGCTTCCTGCCGGACCGCTACGTCGAGGGCACCTGCCCGCACTGCGGCTACGACAAGGCCCGCGGCGACCAGTGCGAGAACTGCACCCGCGTCCTGGACCCCACGGACCTGATCGAGCCCCGCTCGGCCATCTCCGGCTCCACCGAGCTGGAGGTCCGCGAGACCAAGCACCTCTTCCTCCTCCAGTCCAAGCTGCAGGTAGAGGTCGAGGCCTGGGTCGCGGAGCACGAGGAGGAGTGGCCGCAGCTCGCGTCCTCCATCGCCCGCAAGTGGCTGACCGAGGGCCTGCACGACCGCGCCATCACGCGCGACCTCGACTGGGGCGTCCCGGTCCCGGCCGACACGTGGCCCGAGCTGGCCGCCGACGGCAAGGTGTTCTACGTCTGGTTCGACGCGCCGATCGAGTACATCGCCTCCACCAAGGAGTGGGCGGACGCCGACTCGGAGAACCGCGACTACAAGTCCTGGTGGTACGAGGCCGAGGACGTCCGCTACACCCAGTTCATGGCCAAGGACAACGTCCCGTTCCACACGGTGATGTTCCCCGCCACCGAGCTCGGCGTCCGCGAGCCGTGGAAGATGGTCGACTACGTCAAGGCCTTCAACTGGCTGACGTACTACGGCGGCAAGTTCTCCACCTCGCAGAAGCGCGGCGTCTTCACCGACCAGGCGCTGGAGATCCTCCCGGCCGACTTCTGGCGCTACTTCCTCATCGCCAACGCGCCCGAGTCCGACGACTCCTCCTTCACCTGGGAGCACTTCGCCGCCACGGTCAACAAGGACCTCGGCGGCACGCTCGGCAACTTCGTCAACCGCGTACTGACCTTCTCCCGCAAGAAGTTCGGCGACGACGTCCCCGCGGGCAGCGCCGCCGGCGCGGTCGAGGCGAAGCTGGGCGAGCAGATCGCCGAGCTGCTGGCCGAGTACGAGGGCCACATGGACGCGCTCCAGTACCGCAAGGCCGCGGCCGCGCTGCGCGCCCTGTGGTCGGCCGGAAACGCGTACCTCGACGAGAAGGCCCCCTGGACGGAGGTCAAGACCGACCTGGAGGGCGCGGCGCTCACCCTGCGCACGGCGATGAACCTCATCCACCTCTACTCGGTGGTCTCCGAGCCGTTCATCCCGGCCTCGGCGCGCGCCATGCGCTCCGCGTTCGACCTTGCCGACGACACGGCCACGTGGGTCACCCCGGAGCAGGCCGCGTCCCTCGACGCGGTGCCGGCGGGCACCCCGTTCACGGTCCCGGCGGTGCTCTTCCCGAGGGTCACCGAAGAGGACCTGGAGTCGTACCGCGAGCGCTTCGGGGGCAACCCCGAGGCCTGAGCCGGACCGGCCTTCAGGGCACCAAGGCGTCAGGGCATCAAGGCGTCAGGGCACCAAGGCGTCAAGGCACCAACCTACGCAGGGGCGCGACCCATCCCCCAGCCACCGCTGGGAGGTACCCCAGGGTCGCGCCCCTGCGCGCGTTCCTCACGGCCGTACGCCGCCGAACGCCCGCGGGTTGAAACGGGTCAGCGCGTGCTCCTCGCGCAGGGATTCCAGCCGCCGCAGCGCGTCCGCACCGTAGAACCCTTCCAGCAGCTCCGCGTCCAGCTCGTGGGAGCCGTACAGGTACGGGCGCCCCTCGGCCTCCGCGCAGGCCGCCAGCAGCTCGCGCAGCACCCGGCGGGTCTCGGCCACCGCGTGGGAGTCGGACTTCTCGATGGTGGTGAACACGCCGATCCCGTACTGGACCGGTGTGTCGAGCGACGGGGCGAAGATGAAGGGCGTCGCTGCTTCGGGGCGCTTGATGACCAGGAAGTACAGACTGATCAGGTTGTCCGCGAACGGGGACTCGCGGGTCAGTTCCTCCAGGGTCTTCGTGATCCCCTCGAAGCCCGCCTCGTCGAAGACGTAGTCGGCCCAGAGGTTCACGCGGGATTCGTCCTGGAGGACGGGCAGCAGGTGCTGGTCGACCTCCTGGTGCAGCAGCAGGGAGTAGTCGGGGGCGGGCAGCACGGTGCCCGGTTCGCCGGCCTCCGCGGCTTCCGCGGCCTCCGCCGCGAAGGCGATCTGCGAATACCAGGAGGCCCGGTCGTACATGCCGAAATAGCCGGAAAGCGCGGGATCACCGGCGACGGACTTCATGAATTCCGCGAGATCGGAGATTCCCGCGTGCGGAATGCGGGAGACGGGAGTCACCGCCCGGTACGGCACGGTGCGGAGCACCGCGGTCCTGATGAATCCGACCTGCCCCAGGCCGCCCAGGGCGAATCGGAACAGCTCGGAATTCTCCTGACGGGAGCACGTGCGTGAGCGTCCCGTTCCGTCGATGAGCTCGATCTCCTCCACCTGGTCGATCTGAAGTCCCGACCGCAGGGAACCGTGTCCGAAACCTCCGATGGACAGCGTCCCGCCCACCGTGAGATTCAGATAGCTGGGCAGGACGGGGTTGGCCCGCCCGTGCCCGTTCAACCATTTCTCCAGCGCCAGCCAGGTGATTCCGCTCGGGACTTCCACGAGGTGTCCCTCGCCCGTGAAACGGGGCTCTGCGTCGTCGCGGGAATTGTCCAGTACGGTCCCGGTCGCGAGCGTCTGGGTATTGCACGAGCGGCCGGCTCCCCGCACGGCCGTCTCCTTGCCGGACGCGGCCGCCGCGGCCATGAGGTCGCCGATCTCTCCGTCCGTGCCCTCCCGGACCACCCTTTCCGGGGTGATGGAGAGGGACCGCCCGAAATCGGTGCTGAATGTGCTCATCGTGTGCCACCTTTCCCGGAATCCATTCCGGGTTGCGCCGCATGGGTACCTGCCAATGGGGCGACAGGTTGCTGGAGTTGAAGAAGTCAGTGGAGGGTAACCGGCTCCGCCCCCGCTCCGGAAGGCCGTGGGTCGCTCGCAGGTCGTCGGCCCTAGGGATGCTCCATGCGGGCTCTATCAACCCCTGTCAGGCTTCCGTAAAAGGTTGACCGCAGTGCGACTGATGGGCGGAGGTAAACTGCTTTGCTTACACGCAGTGGAGAAAAGGACAGGTCGGAAATCCGGCAGGACTTCATCTCGGATTACGACGGGCTCGCCGACGAGTGGTGGGATCCCAGGGGGGCGCTCGCACCACTGAGCTGGATCGCCCGGGCCCGCGCGGAATTCGTTCCCTTCGCCCGGAACGAGCAGGCTGCCCTGCTCGACATCGCCTGTGGCGGTGGGCTGTTCGGCCCGCACGCGGCGGCCAAGGGCTACCGGGTGGTCGGCGTCGACCTGTCGGAGATGTCGCTCCGCGAGGCACTGCGGCACGGGTTCGACGAGGTCGTCCGGGCCGATGTCGCCAAACTCCCCTTCGAGGACGAGTCGTTCGACGTGGTCACCGCGGGGCAGTGCCTGGAACACGTGCCGGACCCCTACGCAGTGGTGGCGGAGGCGTGCCGGGTCCTGCGCCCCGGAGGCACGCTGATCGTCGACACCATCGCCGATACGCGGACGGCCCGGCTGGTCTCCATCACCCTCGCCGAGAACCTCCCCCTCCCCGGCCGGCCGCCCCGCGGCACCCACGACCACCGGCTCTTCGTCAACCGGGAGCGACTGACCCGGGCCGCCCGGGAGAACGGCGTCGAGCTCGAACTGCTCGGCCTGCGCCCGCGGATGCGCGAGATGGCCCGCTTCGCGGCCGGCCGGATCGACGAGGTGACCATGGTGCGCACCAAGTCCACGTCCGTCCTCTACCTGGGCGTGGGATCCAAGAAATGACCCTTCAGCAACAGCCCGTGCAGCACGGTGCCGTGCGGAGCTGGGTGGCCGGCGCACGGCTCAAGACCCTGCCCGTCACCCTCGCCCCGCTCGCGGTGGGCCTCGCCGTCGCCGCCGAGGCCGGGACCGTCGACTGGTGGCACGCCGCCCTGACGGCCGTGCTCGTCCTGGGCTTCGTCCTGGGGACCAACTTCTTCAACGACTACAGCGACGGGATCCGGGGCGTCGACGACCACCGGGCGGGCCCGGCCCGGCTGGTGGGCTCGGGACGGGCCACGCCCCGGCAGGTCTTCCGGCACGGACTGGTGCTGTACGCCGTCGGCGCCCTGGCCGGGCTGGTCCTGGCCGTACTGGTCTCGTGGTGGGTGCTGGCGCTGACCGTGTCCCTCGCCCTCGGCGGCTGGTTCTACACCGGCGGGGCCCGGCCCTACGGCTACCGCGGGCTCGGCGAGGTCAGCATCTTCCTCTACCACGGCGTCGTCTTCGTGTGCGCCCCGGCCGCCGTCCAGCTCGGGCACGTGCCGCTGGTCGCCCTCGGCGCGTCCGTACCCCTCGGTTTCCTCGCGGTGGCGCTGCTGACCACGAACAACCTCCGCGACATCCCGACCGACGCGGCCGCGGGGAAGATCACCCTCGCAGTGCGGATGGGCGCCGGACCGACCCGGCAGTTCTACGCCCTCTGCGTCGCCGCGGCCTTCGTGTCCGCGCTGCTGCTCGCCTCCGCCCGTCCCGGCGCGTTCCTCGTCCTCGGCGCGGTCCCGGTCGCCGTCCTCCCGCTGCGCCGGGTGCTGGGCGGAGCGGCCGGCCGCGACCTGATTCCGGCGCTGGAGCACACCTGTCTGTTGCTGCTCGCGTTCGGGTCCCTGCAGGCGATCGGCCTGGCCCTGTGACCTCCAAGAGGAAAACGATGAGTCCCGACCACGAAGTCCTCGTCATCGGCGCGGGGTTCTCGGGCATCGGAGCCGCGCTCGGCCTGCGCAGGGCGGGCATCGACGATTTCGTCATCCTGGAGGAGCGGGACGACGTGGGCGGCAGCTGGTACGCCAACAAGTACCCGGGCGTCGCCGTGGACATCTCCGCCTTCTCCTACTCCTTCGCCGCCGAACCCTTCGCGTCCTGGTCCCGGGTCTTCCCTCCGGGAGAGGAGCTGAAGGCGTACGCCGACCACTGCATCGACGCGTACGCCCTACGGCCCCACCTGCGCTTCAACTCCCGCGTCAAGCGCGCTTCCTACAGCGAATCGGCGCACGTGTGGACAGTGGTCCTCGGTGACGGCACCTTGCTGACGGCACGCTTCGTCATCTGCGCCACCGGTTGGCTCACCAAGCCCAAGACGCCCGCCATCGCCGGCCTCGACACGTTCAAGGGCGACCTCGTGCACACGGCACAGTGGGACCAGTCCCTGGACCTGGACGGCAAGCGGGTGGGAGTCATCGGCACCGGGGCCTCGGCGGTCCAGATCGTCCCGGAGATCGCCGAGCGGACCGAGCAGCTGCACGTCTACCAGCGGACCCCCACCTGGCTGCTCCCGAAGCCGGACTTCGCGGTGCCGGAGTCCGTCCGCCGGCTCTTCCGCAAGGTTCCCGCGACGCAGCGGACGATCCGGCTGCTCACCGACGTCGTGACCGAGCTCAGCTTCGTGATCGCCATGGTCCACTACCGGCGCTTCCCCTTCCTGGCGAAGGCCGGGGAGGCGGCGTCCAAGCTCTACCTGCGGCGCCAGGTCAAGGGCGACCGCACGCTGATGCGCAAGCTGACGCCCTCCTACCGGGTGGGCTGCAAGCGGCCGTCGTTGAGCAAGGGCTACTGGCGCACCTTCACCCGCGACGACGTCGAGCTCGTCACCGAGCCCATCGAGGAGATCACCCCGTCCGGCATCCGTACCGCCGACGGCGAGGAACGGGACCTCGACGTGTTGATCCTGGCCACCGGATTCCACGTGCTCGACAACCTGCCCCCGTTCCCGATGCGCGGCCAAGGGGGCCGCGACCTCAAGGAGTTCTGGAAGACCGAGCGGTTCCAGACGTACGAGGGCACGTCGATCAAGGGCTACCCGAACCTGTGGTTCATCGTCGGCCCCTATTCCTTCACCGGCGGGTCCTGGTTCGGGATGATCGATTACCAGGTGACCCACGCCCTGCGGGTGATCGGCGAAGCCCGGCGACGCCGGGCCACGGAAGCGGTCATCCGCCCGGAGAAGCACGACGGCTCCTTCCGCAGGAACCTGCGCCGCATGCGCAACACCGTGTTCCTCGACCCGAGTTGCCGGGGCACCCACAGCTACTACCTCGACGAGCACGGCGACGCGCCGGCCGTCCGCCCCGCCTCCACCTACGAAGCGGCCTGGCGGGCCCGCCACTTCGACCTGGACGACTACAGCTACGAACGATGATCCTGCGGCCGCCCGGCCGCAGGAGGAACCCATGCCTGGGAGGCAGTTGTGACGCGTTTGAGCGAGGTGCGCGGGAGGGACCGCGCACTGTGCTTCCTGTACGGGGCGTCCGCCCTGATCGGTCTGATCGTCATGGGATGGATGGCCGTCGCGTTCGTCGTGCAGAACGCCGACGCCGGTGCGCTGGGGGTCGTGGAGAACTTCCTCCGTGACTCGACGACCAATCTCGCGACCCAGTTCGTCTACATGGACCTGGTGCTCACCTGGGCGGCCGTCGGCGCATACATGATCGTGGAGAGCCGGCGGTTCGGCATTCGGCACGTGTGGGCGTACATCGTCGGGGCCCCGGCCATCGCGCTGATCGTGACCTACGGCCTGTTCATGCTCGTCCGCCAGTTGAAGATCGCGGCCCTGCGCGAAGCAGAGGGGACGCCCGCCGGAGGCGAAGGGTCCATCGCGGCCGAAGAGTTCACCGATCGGTCCGCTCTGCGGCCCCTGTCGACGACGGCCTCGCAATGAGTGACGGGATGGCCCGCAAAGTCGCCCTGGTGACCGGAGCGGCCGGCGGCATCGGTTCGGCCGTGGTGCGCCTGCTCGCCGAGCAGGGCACGGTGGTGGCCGCCGTGGACCTGGACAACGGGCAGCTCTGGGAAACGGTCGAGAAGCTGGCCGCCGAAGGCCTGCCCGTACGGGGCCACCCGGCGGACGTGACGTCGAGTGCCGACGTCGAAGCCGTGATCGAGGCGGTGGAGGAGCAACTGGGGCCCATCGACTACCTGGTGAACGCCGCAGGCGTGCTCCGCCTCGGCGAGGTCACGGACCTGAGCGACCAGGAGTGGTACCTCACCTTCGCGGTCAACGCGAACGGGGTCTTCTTCGTGTCCCGCGCGGTGGTCAGCCGCATGGTGTCGCGCCGCAGGGGTTCTATCGTCACCGTCGCGTCGAACGCCGCGGGCACCGCCCGCTCGCACATGGCCGCCTACGCCGCGTCCAAGGCGGCGGCGGTCGCCTTCACCAAGTGCATGGGCCTGGAGGTCGCCCGGTACGGCGTCCGCTGCAACGTGGTCGCCCCCGGTTCGACGGACACCCACATGCTGCACGGCATGCACGCCGACGGCAGCGCGGTCGCCGCCTCCGTGGCGGGGGACCCGGGCGCCTACCGGACCGGCATACCGCTGGGAAAGGTGGCGAGCCCGGAGGACGTCGCCCACGCCATCCGCTTCCTGCTGTCGGACGAGGCCGGGCACATCACCCTGCAGGGCCTGACCGTCGACGGCGGGGCCACCCTCGGGGTGTAGCCCGTGCAGCCGCGCCCTCCGCCGGCCCCGCCCTCCGTCGTACACGCGCTCCGCCACGGGCGCGGCCCACGCCCGCGCCCGGGTCCGCTCCGTCCACCGACCGCATCCCGAAAGGACCGATCACCGCATGGCAGGCCTACCTCCCATCGATCCCTACCCGATGCCCCTGCCCGGCGAGTTCCCTCCCGCGGCGGTCGGCTGGCGGGTGGACCCGCGGCGCGCCGTGCTGCTCGTCCACGACATGCAGGAGTACTTCCTCCGGCCGTTCGAGCGGGGAACCTCCCCCCGCGACCCCCTCGTGAGCAACGCGATCCTGCTGCGCGGGCGCTGCGCCGAACTCGGCATCCCCGTCGCCTACACGGCCCAGCCCGGCGGGATGAACCTCGTGGAGCGGGGCCTGCTCGCGGACTTCTGGGGCCCCGGGATGCGCCCGTCGCCCGAACACCGTCAGGTCGTCGCGGGGCTCGAACCGGCTGCGGACGACTGGGTGTTCACCAAATGGCGCTACAGCGCCTTCTTCAACTCGGACCTGCTGGAACGGATGCGGTCCGATGGCCGCGACCAGCTCGTCATCTGCGGGGTCTACGCGCACGTGGGGGTCCTGATGACGGCGGTGGACGCGTTCACCCGCGACATCCAGCCGTTCCTCGTGGGCGACGCCGTCGCCGACTTCTCCGCCTCCTACCACCGGCTCGCGCTGGAGTACGCGGCCGAGCGGTGCGCGGCCGTCGTCACCACGGCCTCCGTGTGCGAGGCGCTGGCCGCCGTACCGGCAGGGGAACGGCGGTGACCGGGACCGTCCGGGCCGCGGCCGGGCCGGGCGCTGCCATGGCCCCGGACCTCCTCGCCCGGGTACTGGACGGCTCCGCGGGGGCCTTCGCCCTGTTGTACCGCCCGGAGAGCACGGCCCCGGGCACCCTGGAAGTGCTGCTGGGCGACACGGCCGCCTGCGCCACCCTGGCGGACCTCCCGCTCACGGACCCCGCGGCCCCCGCGGCGGATCCCGCGGCCCCGGCCGGCGGGGGCGAGGTGCTCGCCCTGGTGCCGTACCGGCAGATCACCGAGCGCGGGTTCGCCGCCCTCGACGACGGCGAGCCGCTCATCGCGCTGACCGTCACCGAACGGCAGGACTTGCCGCTCGCCGCGGCCCTGCGCCGGCTGCCCGACGATCCCGTCAAGGTCGAATCCGAGGAGTTCGACCTCTCGGACGAGGCGTACGCGGACATCGTGCGCCGGGTGGTCGCCGACGAGATCGGCGCCGGCGAAGGCGCGAACTTCGTGATCAAGCGGACGTTCACGGCCTGGCTGCCGGACTGCTCGGTCGTCGGCGCCCTGTCCTTCTTCCGCCGCCTCCTCGAACGGGAGGCAGGGGCCTACTGGACCTTCCTCGTGCACACCGGCGACCGGATGCTCATCGGCGCCACCCCCGAGCGCCACATCAGCGTCCGGGGCGGCACCGCGGTGATGAACCCCATCAGCGGCACGTACTGCTACCCCCCGGGCGGCCCCACGCTCGACGGCGTCCTGTCCTTCCTGACGGACCGGAAGGAAGCCGACGAGCTGTACATGGTCGTCGACGAGGAGCTGAAGATGATGTCCCGCCTCTGCCGGTCCGGCGGGCGGCTCATCGGCCCCTACCTCAAGGAGATGACCCGGCTCGCGCACACCGAGTACCTCATCGAGGGCAGCACCGACCTGGACGTCCGCGACGTCCTCCGGGAGACCCTGTTCGCCCCGACGGTGACCGGCGCACCGCTGGAGAACGCCGCCCGGGTGATCAGCCGCCACGAAACCACCGGACGCGGCTACTACAGCGGCGTCGCCGCGCTCATCGGGAGGGACCCCTCGGGCGCCCGGAGCCTCGACTCCGCCATCCTGATCCGGACGGCCGACATCGCCGTGGACGGCCGACTGCGCATCGGCGTCGGTGCCACGCTGGTGCGCCACTCCGATCCCGAAGCCGAAGCGCGCGAGACCCGGGCCAAGGCCGCCGGGCTGCTCGCGGCCCTGGCCGGCCCCGCCCCCAGCCGCTTCGCCGCCCATCCCGAGGTCCGCGCAGCGCTCGCCCTGCGCAACGAGACCGTCGCCGGGTTCTGGCTGGACGACCCGGGCGGCAGGAACGGGGCCACCGCCGAACTGGCGGGACGCCGGGTCCTCGTGGTGGACGCAGAGGACACCTTCACGGCGATGCTTGCCCAGCTGATCCGTTCCCTCGGCGCGGAGGTCACCGTACGGCGGTTCGACGAGCCGTACGACACCGCGGCGCACGACCTGGTGGTCCTGGGCCCCGGACCGGGCGACCCCGGCGACCTCGCGCATCCGAAGATCGCTCACCTCAGGGCCGAAGTCTCCCGGCTGCTCGCGCGGGAGCAGCCCTTCCTCGGGGTGTGCCTGAGCCATCAGGTGCTGAGCGGGTTCCTCGGCCTCGCGCTGGTCCGCCGCGAGGCCCCGAACCAGGGGGTGCAGCGCGAGATCGACCTGCTGGGAGGGCGCGAACGGGTCGGCTTCTACAACACGTTCGCCGCCCGGGCCGAGGCCGACGTCCTCGATCATCCCGACCACGGCCGGGTGACGGTGAGCCGGGACCGGGACACCGGAGAGGTGCACGCCCTGGAGGGCCGGAACTTCGCCTCCGTGCAGTTCCACGCGGAGTCCGTCCTGACCCAGGAGGGCCGGCGGATCCTCGGCTCGCTGCTCAGCGGGATGCTGCGGCCATGAACGCCAAGGAGTGCACGATGCACGCACTGGTCGCCGGAGGGGGCATAGGCGGTCTCGCCGCGGCCCTGTCCCTGGCACGGCAGGGGTACCGGGTCACGGTCCTGGAGCGCGCCGGCGCCTTCACCGAGCTCGGCGCGGGCATCCAGCTCGCCCCGAACGCCTTCGACGCCCTGGACCGGTTGGGCGTGGGCCGAAGAGTGCGCGAGCGGGCGGTGTACATCGCCGAACTCCGGTTCATGGACGGGGTCACCGGCGAGAACGTCGCCACCGTTCCCGTCACCGAGCGCTACCGCCGCCGGTTCGCGAACCCGTACGCGGTGGTGCACCGCGTCGACCTCTACCAGCCGCTGCTCGCGGCCTGTGGTGCGGCGGACGGCATCGAGCTGGTGTCCGGCGCCACCGTGCGCTCGTACGCGCAGGACCCCTCGGGAGTCACCGTGTCCACTGCGGAAGGCCGGACCTTCTCGGGAGACCTGCTCGTCGGGGCCGACGGCATCCGGTCGGCGATCCGCGACCAGCTCGTCGGCGACGGCGACCCCCGGATCTGCGGGCACACCATCTACCGCTCGGTGATACCGCTGCGGAAGGTCCCCGAGGACCTGCGGTGGAACGCGGTGACGCTGTGGGCGGCGCCCGGGTGGCACTTCGTCCACTACGTCATCGGGGGCGGCAAGTACCTGAACCTCGCCGCGACCATCGACGACGGCGCCAGCACGGCCGTGTCGGGCCGGCCCGCGCCCCGGGACCACGTACGGGACCGTTTCGGGGAAGTGCGCGGGCCGGCCCGCAGGCTCCTCGAACTGGGCGAGGAGTGGCGCGAGTGGGTGCTGTGCGACCGCGATCCCGTGGACGTGTGGACCGACGGGCGGGTGACCCTGCTGGGCGACGCGGCCCATCCGATGCTCCAGTACGCCGCCCAGGGCGCGTGCCAGAGCTTGGAGGACGCCGTGGTGCTCGGCGAGGTCCTCGGCGGGGCTGCCTTCGGTGACGTACCCGAGCGCCTGGAGAAATACAACGCCGAACGGCGTCGGCGCACCGCACGCATCCAGCTCCTGGCCAGGGAGATGGGGGAACAGCTCTACCACCCCGCCGGGGAGGCCGCGCGCGTGCGCAACGCGATGCTGCGGTCCATGGGCGAGGACGACCTGTACCAGCACATGGCCTGGCTGCACGGTGCCCGGCCCCTCTGGGAGGAGACACCATGAACCGTCTGGATGTGAAGCCGAGGATCCGCGTTGACGTACCCGGCCTGCTGGAGCGGGGGCGCACCCTGTCCGCGCCCGTGCTGCGCAAGGCCGTCGAACGGCTCGCGGCGCCCATGGACACCATCGCCGCCTACCACTTCGGCTGGATCGACGCCGCGGGCAACCCGTCGGACGGAGACGGCGGCAAAGCCCTCCGGTCCGCCCTCGCACTGATCTCCGCCGAAGCCGCCGGCGCCCCGCCGGAAGCGGGAGTGACCGGGGCGGTCGCGGTCGAGCTCGTGCACAACTTCTCGCTGCTGCACGACGACTTCATGGACGGCGACGAGCAGCGCCGCCACCGCGACACGGTCTGGAAGGTGCACGGCCCGGCCCAGGCGATCCTGGTCGGGGACGCGCTGCTGGCGCTGGCCAGTGAGGTGCTGCTGGACCTCGGCACCGTCGAGGCGAGCCGCGCAACCCGCCGGCTGAACACCGCGACCCGCAAGCTGATCGACGGGCAGGCCCAGGACATGTCCTTCGAGCAGCGCGACCGGGCGACGGTCGCCGAATGCCTGGAGATGGAGGGCAACAAGACGGGCGCGCTGCTCGCGTGTGCCATCTCCATAGGCGCCGTGCTCAACGGCGCCGACGACGCGACCGCCGACGCCCTGGAGCGCTACGGGTACCACCTCGGCCTCGCCTTCCAGGCCGTCGACGACCTGCTCGGCATCTGGGGCACCCCGGAGCAGACCGGCAAGCAGGCGTGGAGCGACCTCAAGCAGCGCAAGAAGTCGCTGCCGGTGTGCGCGGCGCTCGAGGCCGGCGGGCCGGCCGCGGAGCGCCTCGCCGCACTGCTCGCCGCCGACGCGGGGGCCGCCGGGACCGTACGGGCGGAGGTCTTCGACGAAGCGGAGTTCGCGCTCCGGGCCGCCCTGATCGAGGAGGCCGGGGGCCGCGCGTGGACCTCTGCCGAGGCGAGGCGGCAGTACGACACGGCCCTTGCCGCCCTCGACGCGGTCCATCTGCCCGAAGAGGTCCGCGAACAGCTCACCGCCCTCGCCGACTTCGTCGTAGTGCGGCGGCACTGACGGGGCCGGCGCCGTCACATCGCGGCGCCCAGGGCCAGGAACCCGCAGATCAGCACGAAGAGGATGCCGAGCAACGGCCAGACGAAGCGCAGGTACTTGTCGTAGCCGACCTTGGCCAGCGCGACACCGCCGATGGTGACGGCGGTGGTGGGAACCCAGAGGTTCATCCAGCCGCTCGCCGACTGCCAGGCCGTCACCATCAGCGCGCGGGAGACGCCCGCGAAGTCGGCGAGCGGGGCCAGGATCGGCATGGTGAGCGTGGCGTGCCCGGAGGTGGAGGGGATCAGGAAGGCGAGCGGGAGGTTCACGAGGAAGACGATGATCGCGAAGATCCCGGACGAAGTCCCCTTCACCACGCCCTCGATGGAGTGCAGCACGGTGTCGGTGATCTTCGAGTTGTTCATGATGACCGTGACCCCGCGCGCCAGCATGATGACCAGGGCGGGCGAGATGAAGTCGGCGGCGCCCTGGATGATCGTGGAGCTGAGCTTGGCCTCGCCCATCCGGGCGACCAGACCGATCAGCACGGCCGCACAGATGAACAGGGCCGCCAACTGTGCGAAGGACCAGCCCAGTTCCCAGCCGTACGGGGTCGCGTCCGCCTTGCCGGTGAGCGCGCTCGACCAGGGCACCACCGAGAAGATCATGAAGGCGAAGACGAGGACCAGCAGGACCAGCACGGTCTTGTGCAGCCGGGTCAGCTCCGGTTCTGTGCCCTCGGGGTATTCGGCGCCGGTGGCCTTCTGCTCCCGGTCCCCGGGCAGGAAACCGCAGATCGACTTGGAGGGGTCCTTCTGGACCCGCCGCGCGTACCGGATCACGTAGAGCACGGTCACGGTGGTCAGCACGATCCACATCAGGAAGCGCAGCCCGATCCCGTCGCCGAGCGAGATGTCGGCCGCCGAGGAGGCCACACCGGTCGCGAACGGGTTCACCGTCGAGCAGAGCACGCCGACGCCCGCGCCGAGGATGCTGGCGCCGACCGCGACCAGCCGGTCGTAGCCGAGGGCCAGCATCATCGGCACCAGCAGCCCGTAGAACCCGAGGGTCTCCTCGGCGAAGCCCTCCACGGTGCCCAGGATGGAGAAGACCACCATCACGGCGGCGATCAGCAGCGCCCCGCGGTCGCGCAGCCGGTGGGCGAGGCGGGCGATGCCGCGGTCGAGGGCCCCGGTGGCGAACACGACGGTGATGAAGGCGCCGATCGCGAGCACGAAGAGGAACACGCCCGCGCTGCCGTACAGATCACCGCTGAAGGTGGGCCCGACCTCGCCGGTCTTGGGGTCCTGGAGGCCGTAGAGCCCGTTGACGGGGGAGAGGAACAGGTCGTTCAGGCGATCGGTGAAGCTCTGGGTGCCGTCGACCCGGTGGTAGGTGCCGGCGACGGGCGAGCCGCTGTCGTTGCGGTCGTACTCGCCCGCCGGGACGAGGAAGGCCAGCAGCCAGATCCCGACCGTGACGATGGCCAGGATGGTCAGCGCGCTGGGGAAGGAGAACTTCCGCGCGGGCGCCGGACCCTCGGGCGGAGCCGGCGTGGCCGGAGGCGGAGGCGGGGCCGGGGGCGGCGGGGTCGCGGTGGTCACCGGGCGCCTCCGGACGGGTCCTTGGCGGAGGCGCCCGCACGGGCCGCGCCGAAGTCCGCCGCGTACTCCCGGACGAAGGCGGCCATCGCCACCACCGTGTTGCGCACCTCGGACAGCAGCACCCGCTCGTTCGGCGCGTGCAGATTGCACATGCTGTCCTGCGCGCCGAACAGCAGCACCTCAGCGCCCGGAGCCGCCCTCGCGAGGCCGTTCACCAGCGGGATGGAGCCGCCCGTGGCCACGTACGAGGCCTCCGTGCCCCAGGCCTCCTTCAGCGCGGTCAGCGCCGCCCGGTACGCCGGCCCGCCCGTCCGCGCCTCGAAGCCGGGACCGGTGTCGCCCGGGGTGACGGTGAGCGGGATGCCGAAGGGGCGCTGCGCGCGCAGGTGCTTCACGAGCGCGGTCCGGGCCTCCTTCGCGTTCTGGAGCGGATGGAAGCGCAGGTTCAGCTTGGCCCGCGCGTACGGGACCACGGCGGAGGCGGCGCCCGCCACGTCCGGGGCGTCCAGCCCGATGACGGTGACGGCGGGCCCGCTCCAGAGCCGCTCGCCGAGCGAGCCGGTGCCGATCAGCGGCAGCCCGTCCCGGACGGAGGCCAGCTCGCGGAACTCCTTCTCGGTGTAGGTCGTTCCCTCCCAGGGATCGCGGCGCAGCCCGGGCACCGCCACGTCTCCGTGCTCGTCGTGCAGGGTGGCCAGCGCCCGGAGCAGCACCAGCAGGGCGTCGGGAGCGGCTCCGCCGAACTCCCCGCTGTGCCGCGCCTCCGCGAGGGTGCGGACCTCCACCATGACCTCACAGGCCCCGCGCAGACCGGTGGTCAGGGTCGGGGTGCCGGGCCGCAGGTTGCCGAGGTCGGCGATGACCATCGCGTCGCAGGCGAACCGCTCCGGATCGGTGGGCGGGTAGTCGTCGAAGGGGCTGCCGTACTCCTCCTGCCCCTCGATCACCAGCTTGATCCCGACGGGCGGCCGTCCGCCGTAGACGCGGAGCATGCCCAGGTGCGCGATCACGTTCGACTTGTCGTCGGCGATGCCGCGGGCCCGCAGGGCGCCGGGGACCTCGGGGACGGGGGTCGGCTCGAAGGGCGGGGAGCGCCACAGGGTCGGGTTGCCGGCGGGCTGGACGTCGTAGTGCCCGTACAGCAGGACGGTCGGGGAGTCCGGGTGCGGGGGCGGAATCTCGCCGTAGACGACCGGGGCGGTGTCGGGGAGGTCGATCCGCTCGATGAGGGGGACGCCCGCCTCGCACAGCAGGGAGACGATCAGGTCGTGCGCCTCCAGGACCGGCTCCGCCGG
The DNA here is from genome assembly GCF_042880975.1 of Streptomyces sp. NPDC058289. Taxonomy (NCBI): domain Bacteria; kingdom Bacillati; phylum Actinomycetota; class Actinomycetes; order Kitasatosporales; family Streptomycetaceae; genus Streptomyces; species Streptomyces sp. NPDC058289. The sequence continues at coordinate 159,748 of NZ_JBHVYI010000002.1, read as the reverse complement.
GTATCCGGGGAAGGCGACCGAGGGGATCGACGCGAGCCGTTCCAGGTCGGCCCGGAGGCCGTCCATCAGGGCGTCGACCTGTGCTTCGAGGGTCTGCGAGCCGTCCGCGTCCACCTGCCACCGTCCCTGTGCTCCCCGGGGCGACCCCGCTGAGCTGCGGGATCGGGTTCTCCGATCATCGGCGGGGGGAGGGGGTCGCGCCGTGACGGAGTGGGCCGGACGGGTGAACGTCGGCCGCGGGTGCAGTGGTGCGCGAGGGCGTGCCGGGGTGGTGCGCGCGGGCACGCCTGCCGGTGCGGGGGCGGTGCGGCGCCGGTGCGGGCCCGGGGTGGGCCGGGAGCCGGCCGGACCCGCCGTGGCCCGAAGTGGGCTGCCGAGGGCCGATCTTGACCTGTCTGCCGCGTATCGAAGCACCGCCGTGATCGTTTCTTCAGGCGTAGTCCTCATCCCTGCTGCGGAATCGGGAGAACGCGCGGTGACCGCTTGGCAGTACTTCGCCGGGGCCGGCCTGGTGGCGGCGCTCTGCCCGCTGCACGGTCACGTGGCGGTCGCCGGAGACGGCCACGGGCGCGGCGCCCGGGTCGACCTGTGTGTTCCCGCCGGGTCGCAGCCGAGGCCGCCCGTGCCGCCCGCGGCATCTGCGTCGGCTCCGGCTCCGGCCGTCCGGCCGTCCGCCCGTGTGCTGCTGCCCGGCCCGGCCGCGCCGACGGTGCGCCACCCGGGGCTGGGGCCGCTCGCTCCCGCGCCGGCCGGCGCGGCGGCGGAGCCCGGCCCGGGGCCGACGGCGCAGGCAAGGCCTGCGGCGGCGCAGCCGCGGGCGGCCGCGGCGGAGGAGGCCGGGGTCGCGGAGGCCGCTCCGGGCGGAGCGGTGGCTCCGCACCGGGTCGCAGCGGGGGTCGGGGCGGCGGGGCGCTTCCACGTGCGCCCGTACCACTCCGCGGCCCTGGCGCGGCGCGGCCCGGACGGCATGTCCACCCTGATGCTCATGGTCGTCGTCACGACCCCGGCGGTGCTCGCGGCCGTCGCGCTGCGGCCCCGTTCCCGGAGCCGCGGCTAGCCACGCCCCCACGTTCAGTCCGCTCATTTCGACCTACGGAGAACCCTCGTGTCCGAATGGCTGGTCCTGGCCATCGCCATGGCGCTCGTCTGCGCCCTCGTCCTCGCCTTCACCGCGATCCGGCACCGCCGGGTCGCCGACGACGAGGACACCAGCGAAACCCCCGACGTCCTCGAGTACATGGTGATGATGGTCGGCGTGGTCTACGCGATCGTGCTCGGACTGGCCATCGCGGGCGTCTGGGAGGCGCGCGGCGCCGCCGAGGACAGCGTGCGCCGCGAGGCCCAGTCCCTGTACGAGGTCACCCAGCGGGCCGACGTCTACCCGGCCGCGGTGCGCGACCGGATCCGCGGCGAGGTCAACGCGTACGTGTCCCACACCGTCAGCGTGGACTGGCCGCGGCTGACCTCCGGGGCCCCGGTGTCCACGGAGGGCGGCGAACTGCTCGGCAAACTGCGCAGCGACGTCACCCACCAGAGCCCGGGCAACGAGCTGCAGGCCCAGGCCTACCAGCCGCTGCTGGACCACATCGCGGCCGCCGACGACGCCCGCCACGAGCGGACGCAGAGCGACGAGTCCACCCTGCCGGGGGTGGTCTGGCTGGGGCTGGTCGCGGGCGGGCTGGTCACCGTCGGGCTGATCTTCACCCTGCAGATCCGGCGTTCGGGGCGGGAGCTGCTGCTCGCGGGCATGTTCAGCGCGCTGATCGTGTTCCTGCTGTTCATGGTGTGGAGCTTCGACGCGCCCTTCGGGCGGGACGGGATCGACTCGGCGGCGCCGTTCCAGGACCTGTTCCCGTCGCTGACCCTGGCCGCGGGGAGCTGATCAGCGGGAGCCGATCAGCGGCCCCGCCGCCCGGGGGCTCAGCTCCCCGACAGGGACGACTGCCGTCGGCATTCGGCCACCACCCGGGAGTTGCGCAGCGCGTGCGAGATCCGCACGAGGTCGCGGGGACCGTCGGCGGGCGGCGGGGCCCCCTCGTCGCTGGCCCCGATGACCCGCCCCTCGGGGTCGGCCGCCCGGGCGCGCACGGCGGCCGCGACCATGGCCGCGTCGGCGACGGCCCGCGCGGTCTCCTCGTCGGCGCCGGCGGCGAAGGCCCGCGCGAGGGCGTCGTCCCGGTGGGACTGGTCGAAGTACGGGCCGAGGTGCAGGAAGCCGTCGTGGATGTCCGACTCGCGCTGGATCATCCGCAGCTCCACGGCGGACCACCAGGCCATCCGTACGCTGGGGGCGCCCTTGGGGCCGCAGGCGCGCAGCTCGCGCCAGAGCGTGCCCAGCCGCCGGTACGTGGACCAGTACTGCCAGCTGTCGGACAGCCGCTGGAACACCAGGGGGAGGACGAAGCCGATGGCGCTGACGTTGGCTCCGATGGAGGCGACGGGCGGTGCCACCGAGGTGCTCAGCCAGTCCAGGTCGTGGCCGGTCCAGCGGGCGACGACGGCGGTCATCTTGGTGGCGTCGTAGCAGAGGTTGAAGACGTACCCGATGACGATGATCACGAGGCCGACGCGGAGCCAGCCGCGCACCTGTAGGGACCAGCGCCAGCACATCGCGACCATCACGATGGCGGCCACGTTGTGGGCCACCAGGTAGAGGGCGATCATCTCCCGGGTGAAGGGGGTGTTGGCGTAGTAGGTGTCGAAGTCCCGCAGCCGCTCGACCGGGCTGTCACCGAGGACGAACAGCACCATCAGCGCCACGATCACCACGGAGTAGCCGAGGATCCAGGTGCGCGAGACGCGCCGGGTCTCCTCCGGTGGGCCGCCGCGCCAGTTGACGATGAGCACGAGGCAGGCGGCGCTGAAGGCGGTGATCAGGCAGTAGACGAACGGGGCGGAGAAGTTGGGTACGCCTGTCCAGCGGTTGACCGCCGCGATCGTGGGCGGGGCGGCGAAGGTGAAGACTGCGCCGGCCAAGGTGAGCAGGGCGCAGACCGACCGTAGGAGCGGATCGCGCCAGTTTTTCCGTAGCGTCGGCAGTTTGAAGGCGAGTGCGATCGCCATCGCGGCTGCCGGCGTGTAGTAGTCCTGGCCTTTCAATGGTCGTTCCTGTGCCCCCGGTATCCGAGCGCGGCCTCGATGCGGCCGGCCAGTTGGTCCCGCTGTGCCGGTGCCCGGTGGCTGGCGGATCCGGCCAGCCAGGTCCGGCAGCGGCTGCCCAGCAGCAGACCGAAGGTTTCCGCTTCGGTCTCCTCCTGGACGTCGGCGCGGGTGCGCGCGGCGACGCGCCGCACGGTCTCGCCGATGTCGGCCTCGTCCGTCAGCAGCCGGGCGGCGACGGCGGCGCCGTCGACGTGGTGGCTGCAGTGGCCGGCCTTCATGTGCCACAGCTCGTGCCCGAGGATCACCAGTTGGTGGTCGGGTGCGGTGCGTTCCTCGATGACCACCAGATCGCGGTCCGCCATGTCGAGCCACAGACCGCTGGCCGTTCCCGGCGGGAACGAGGCCATCCGGAAATCCACCCGGCGGCCGCGGTGCTTGCTCATGCCCTCGCAGAGGGCGGCGTAGAGGTCCACGGGCTCCACGGGCGCCGTCAGGCTGATGCCTGCCACCAGCTCCCCGCACAACCGCCGCTGCTCTCTGCCTATGCTCACCGTTCTCCCCGTCGGCGCGGATCCGGATCAGGACTCAAGGATCAGACCCAGACTTTCGACTGGGTCAGGATTCGTTCGGTTTGACGCTTTCGAGGAGCATGTCCAGCCATTCGGTCACCTTGTCCCGGTGCTTGTCGCTGGGCAGTTGAGCGGCTCTCCAGGCGATGCCCCGTACGCCGTGGTTCTGGAGAAGTCTTGCCAGCGGATCGCCCGCCGAAGCGGCCGGAGCGGGTGCGGTTTCCCGGGCACGGCCCGCGAAGTCCTGGAGCAGCTGTTGCTCGGTGCGCTGGAGGGCGTCCGTGAGCGCGTCCGCGTCATGGGCGGTGAGGAATCCGGCGTGCACCCCGAAGAAGCGCTGGATCGCGTCACAGTGTTCCATGGTCGGCCGCCGGTCGCCGTTGATCAGGGCCCCGGCCTGCTGGCGCGACATGGCGGCGCCGTCGGCGATCTCCTGCTGCGTGTAGCGGCGGCCGTTGGGCTTGACGCGGGTGCGCCGCAGGAGGTCGAGGCGCTGGAGGAACCGGGTCTGGAGATCGGGCTCGCCGGCGGGCCGGCCGTCCAGCAGGCTCCGCACCACGTCGGCCGGGACGCCCGAGGCCTCGGAGAGGCGGCGCAGGTCGAAGACCTGGTTCCGGTCGCGGCCCAGCTTGCCCGCGAGTTCTGCGACCCGCGTGACGGTGGCTGCCAGGAGCGTGTTGGCCACCGCGACGGGAGCCGGGAAGCCGTCTGTCACCAGTGGTTCTCCTAGATCGCGCGAGGTCGGGGTACGGGCACGTGGTCGGCCTCTGGAATCTATCCGGTCTCGGTCCGTACGGCTAGAACGTGCCACATCTGTGGCGGGAACGAGCTGCCGAGAGGCTGGAATTGCCACAATAGTTGACACTCGAATGAAGTCGGTAGCAGGATCGCCACACGGAAATGAAGATCCAGACCGTAAGGAAGAGGGGGGAGCTCTCGGTGCCACATCTCGCAGCGGTGGGCCCGTCCGATGGCCTCACCCACATCGGTGGGGAGCGCCTCGCGGGCGAGGAGTCCGCACGCGGCGCCGTGCGGTCGGAGCGACGCAAGGAGATTTTGCGCCAGCGCCGGGAGGAACTGGGGCTGAGCCAGGAAGACCTGGCGGCGCGGCTGCGCATCAGCGTGCGCGCCTACGGGAACTGGGAACGCGGCCTGGTCAAGGAGTGGACGGACCGCAAGCTGCTCGCCCTGGCCGAAGCCCTGGAAATGAGCGAGCGGCAGTGCTTCTGGCTCTTCCGCATCATGGTCGACCGTGACCCGCCGCCCACCTGGCGCGCGGCCGAGGACAGCCGGCTGCCGGACGATCCGGCGCAGCGCGACTACCTGTGCGACTACGCGGCCCTCATGGAGGCCGTGCCCTACCCGAGTTTCCTGGTGGACCACCGCTGGGACGTGGCCCTGACCAACTCGGCGTTCGACCGGCTCTTCCAGTCGGTGCGCCCGCATCCGACCGCCCTGCCGGACGACAACTTCCTGCGCTTCGTGCTGTTCCACCCGGACGCCGCGGCCGTGCTGGAGGACCACGAACCGGCCTGGTGCGTACCGCTGCTGGCCCGGTTCGCGACCGCGCTGGCCGCCGCCCCCGACGACGAGGGGCTGCGCAGCATCCGTCAGGAGGTGGCCCGTGACCCGTTCATGGAGGCCGCCTACCGGTACGGAGTGCCGCACTGGCTGACGACCCACGGGTCCGAGGCCGCCGAACAGGACGGCGCCGTGCGCAGCGTGCGCCACCCGGACCCGGGCTGGGGCCCGGTGCGCTGCCGGATGGTGGCGGAATCCGGCCCGATGCTCGACGGCATGGGACTGACCCGGATGACGCTGGTCCTCTCCACGCCGCAGGGCCTGGCGGCGGGTCCGCTGCCGGGCGGCCCGGGCGCGCAGCAGCACCGGCCGCCGCGGCTGAGGGCCGTGCCGTCGCCGCTGGACTGATCCGGCGGGGGAGACTGGTGCCACGACACCCTGGCACCGGAGCACTGCGAAAGGCGGTAAGGGCGTGCGGCTGACGATCCTCGGCGGAGGCGGATTCCGGGTACCGCTCGTCTACGGTGCCCTGCTCGGCGATCACGCCGAGGGCAGGGTGTCGCACGTGACCCTGTACGACGAGGACTCCGGCCGGCTCCGTGCCATGGCACGGGTCCTTGCGGACCAGGCCGCCGGGATCGCGGATGCCCCGGCCGTCACGGCCACCACCGATCTCGACGATGCCCTGCGCGGCGCCGACTTCGTGTTTTCGGCCATTCGCGTCGGAGGGCTGGAGGGGCGGGCCGCCGACGAGCGGATCGCCCTGGCCGAGGGAGTGCTGGGCCAGGAGACGGTGGGCGCGGGCGGAATCGCCTACGGCCTGCGGACGGTGCCGGTGGCCCGCGAGATCGCGCGCAGGGTGGCCCGTACCGCCCCCGGGGCCTGGGTGATCAACTTCACCAATCCTGCCGGGGTGGTCACGGAGGCCATGGCCGAGGAACTCGGGGACCGGGTCATCGGCATCTGCGATTCGCCGGTCGGCCTCGGGCGGCGGATCGCCCGGCTGCTCGGTGCCCGGCCGGAGGAGGCCTGGATCGACTACGTCGGCCTCAACCACCTGGGCTGGGTGCGCGGGCTGCGGATCGGCGGGCGTGACGAGCTTCCGCGGCTGCTGGCCGACGCGCAGGCGCTGGAGTCCTTCGAGGAGGGCCGGCTGTTCGGCGCCGAGTGGCTGCGCTCGCTCGGCGCGATCCCGAACGAGTACCTGCACTACTACTACTTCAACCGTGACACGGTACGGGCCTACCAGGAGGCCAAGCAGACGCGCGGGGCGTTCCTGCGCGACCAGCAGCGCGGGTTCTACGCCGAGGCGGGGCGGCCGGATCCGGCGCCCGGGGCGGCGCTGGCCGCCTGGGACCGGACCAGGGCCGAGCGCGAAGCCACGTACATGGCCGAGAACCGCGAGGTCGCGGGGGTCGGCGAGCGCGAGGAGAGCGACCTGGAGTCGGGCGGGTACGAGAAGGTGGCCCTCGCCCTGATGCGCGCCATCGCCCGGGACGAGCGCGCCACCCTGATCCTGAACGTCCGCAACCGCGGGACCCTGTCGGTGCTCGACGCCGAGGCCGTCATCGAGGTGCCCTGCCTGGTCGACGCCAACGGGGCCCACCCGGTCGCCGTCGATCCGCTGCCGCTGCACGCGGTGGGCCTGGTGACCTCGGTCAAGGCTGCCGAGCGGGAGGTCCTCGCCGCGGCGGCGAGCGGATCGCGGGCGGACGCGGTCAAGGCCTTCGCGCTGCATCCGCTGGTGGACTCGGTCGGGGTGGCGCGGCGGCTGGTGACCGGGTACGCGGCGGAGCATCCGGGGTTGGGCTACCTGCGCTGACACCCCGTTCACCTGCACCGACGGCCCTCGCGCCCCGCCCGGCGCCCGGGTCGGCGGCACCTCCCCGGATGGGCTAGCGCCGCATGCGGCCGGGCGGGGGCGCTGTGAGAGTGCGAGGTGTGACCACAGCCGAAGGTGCAGCCCCCGCCCCGTCCGCCGCGGCACCGCCCGTCCTCGACCGGCGCTCGCGCAACATCGTGTTCGGCACGATCATGCTCGGCGTGCTGCTGGCGGCCCTGGACCAGACCATCGTGGGCACGGCGCTGCCGACGATCGTGGCGGACCTCGGCGGCGGGGACCACATGTCCTGGGTCGTGACCTCGTACCTGCTCACCGAGACGGTCGCGACCGTGCTCGTCGGCAAGTTCGGCGACCTCTTCGGCCGGAAACTGGTCTTCCAGGTCTCCGCCATCGTCTTCATCACCGGCTCGTTCCTGTGCGGCCTCGCGAGCAACATGACCCTGCTCATCGTGTGGCGCGGCATCCAGGGCATCGGCGCCGGCGGGCTGATGGTCACCGCGATGGCACTCATCGCCGATGTGGTCCCCCTGCGCGAACGCGGGAAGTACCAGGGCGCGATCGGCGCCGTCTTCGGCGTCGCGACGGTGATCGGGCCACTGCTCGGCGGACTCTTCACCGACCACCTGACCTGGCGCTGGGCGTTCTACGTCAACGTGCCGATCGCGATCCTGGTCGTGGTGGCGGCCGCGAAGACGATCCCCTCCGTACGCGCCGTCGGCAAGCCGGTCATCGACTACCTGGGCATCGCGATGGTCGCGATCGGCGCGAGCGCGCTGATCCTGGCCACGAGCCTGGGCGGGAACGAGTACGCCTGGAGCTCGCCGCTCATCGTCGGGCTCTTCGTCGGCGGTGTCGTGGCACTGGCGCTGTTCTGCCTGGTGGAGGTGCGCGCCGCACAGCCGATGCTGCCGATGCGGCTGTTCCGCAACCCCGTCTTCTCGGTCTGCTCCGTCCTCAGTTTCGTCGTCGGCTTCGCGATGCTCGGCGCGATGACCTTCCTGCCCACGTACCTGCAGTACGTGGACGGGAACTCGGCCACCGTCTCGGGCGTACGGACGCTGCCGCTGGTCATCGGCCTGCTGATCGCGTCGGTCTTCAGCGGGAACGTCACGAGCAAGACCGGGCACTACCGGATCTTCCCGATCGTCGGCAGCGCCGTGATGGGCCTCGGGCTCTACCTGCTGTCGCGGATGGGACCGGAGTCCGGCGCCTGGTTGGAATCCCTGTACATGTTCGTCCTCGGCACCGGCATCGGCCTGTGCATGCAGGTGCTGACCATCGCCGTGCAGAACACCGTGGACTACGCCGACCTCGGCACCGCGACCTCGGGCGTCACCTTCTTCCGTACGCTCGGCAGCGCCTTCGGGACCGCCGTCTTCGGCACGATCTACGCCAACACCCTGAAGCCCGCGCTGGCGAAGGGGGTGGAGGAGGCCGCGCGCGCCACCGGACAGGACCCGCAGCAGCTGGGCGTCGCGGCGCAGAGCCCGCAGGGCGTGCACGGCCTGGATCCGGCGGCGGCCGGGCCGGTCATCAACGCGTACGCGGACACCCTGCACACGGTGTTCCTGTGGACCGTGCCGGTGGCGGTGGTCGGATTCGTCGTCGCGCTGTTCCTCAAGCAGGTCAAACTGCGCGACAGCGCACGGGCGGGTTCCACGGACATGGGCGACGGCTTCGGCTCGCCCGCCACGGCCTCCGGCGACTCGGCGAAGCTGCTGGAACTGGCGGTCGGCAAGCTGGTGCGGAGCATGGGGCCGGAGACGGCGCGCGGGATCGTGAACTCCTCGGACACCCGGCTGGACATGGCGGGCGCGTGGGCGGTGATGCAGGTGGACCTGATGACCCGCACCGTCGGTTACGCGAGCCTGGGACTCATCGCCTCGCGCCGGCACCTGCCCCCGGAGGTACTGCTGCCGGTCTTCGAACGGATGGTGGACGAGGGCTACATGACGCGCCAGAACGGCTTCTACACGCAGACCCCGGCGGGGGAGCGGGAAGCGGGCGTCATCTCGGACGCGTGGGCCACGTGGCTCGGCGACCAGCTGGAGAAGGACCGGGGCCGACCGCGCAGCGCGGAGCTGCGGGCCGCGGCGGACGCGATCGCCAAGCGCCTGCTGGCGGAGGACCTCGGGGACGGGAACTTCGCCCCGCGCGCGATGGCGAGGCGGCTGTAGCGCGGACCGGGGAACTCCCCGGCGGGCGTGGACGTCTGGTGGGGAAACGGGTTCTACGGGTTCTACGGGTGTGGGGGTGCCGGGATGCGGATCACGCTGGCTGAAGAGATCATGCTGCTGTCGCTGGACGACGAGTCCGGGTCGGTCAAGCAGCGGCAGTCGGTGGGATGGGCCGTGGCGGGCGCCCTTCTGCTCGAACTGGTGCTCGCGGAGCGGGTGCGGGTCTCGGGCAAGTATCTGGAGCTGGTGGACGCCCCGCCCACGGGGGAGGAACTGCTCGACGGCCGGATCGAGTCGATACGGGCCTGGATGCGCGGCCGGAGCAAGCGCCGGGTCGGCGAGTGGCTGACGAAGGACCAGGCCAAGGCCGTCGGCGCGGTCGTGGAGCGGCTGAGCGGGCGCGGGGTGGTCGTGGAGGAGCGGCGCAAGGCGCTCGGGGTGTTCCCGGTGCGGCGCTACCCGGAGGCCGACGGCACGATCGAGCGCGAACTGCGCGAGCGGCTCGCCGCCGCGGTCTCCAAGGGCGCGGAAGCGGACGAGCGCACCGCGAGCCTCATCACGGTGATCCACGCCGCCGGCCTGCACGGCCTGGCCTTCCCGGGAGCCCCGCGCAAGGAGATCACCGCACGCACGGCGGCGATAGCCGACGGGCAGTGGGCGGCCGAGAGCATCCGCACCGCGATCCGTGACATGCAGATGGCGATGGCCGTGATCTCCGTGGCCACGGTGGTGAGCGTGAGCTGACGCCGGCCGCCGCGCCGGGCCGGACGGCCGGGATACCTACGGAATCAGGCCCGAATCGGACCCGAATCCACCCCGTACGGGGTGGACAGCGGGTACTTGTAGTACGTGTGCGATCGCCCGGGCGCGTCCCCGGGCGTACCGATGGGCAGGTCGCCGAAGGCGGCCCTGTACCGCTGGGCCACGGCGCGGCGCCGGTCGGTCCAGCCGACTGCCGGAATGATCGCCGGAGAGTTCCACGCGCGCCGCGTGCTCGGCCGAACGAGGAGTTGATCAACTGGACATCACACCGCCGCTGATCCGTTCGAAGCGTACGCGCCGTCGACGCCGACGGGATGTGGACACCGGTGCGCGGTCGGCCGTCAGCGGGGCCCCGGATCGTCCGCCGGGCCCGATGCGGCGGTGGTCGGATAGTCGTACGACGGTACGTGCGGCAGGTGCGGCGTCAGGTCGGGCCGCCAGGCGCGCAGGGCCGCCGCGGACGGGGCGTAGAGGGCCGCCGGGAACTCGGCCGGGGCGAACCAGGACCAGCGGGCGATCTTGTGGGGCTCGGTGACCGTGGCGGTGCCCTCGGCCGCCGAGGTGACGGCCGCGGCCGTCAGCCGGGTCATGTCGGAGTCGGCGTCGAGCAGGATGGAAACGATCCGGATCCCCTCGGGGGCGGCCCGCAGCGCGGTCTCCTCGGCCAGTTCACGGGCGGCCGCCTGCTCGAAGCCCTCCCCGGGGTCGACCTTGCCGCCGGGCAGTTCCCAGCGCCCGTCGTGCGCCTGGCCGAGCAGCACCCGGCCGTCGGGGGCGACCACGACCACGCCGACTCCGACGACGGCATGGGGGCGGGGGACGGCGCGTGCGGTGGGTTCGCCGGGTTCCGTGCTCATGGGCGTCCTTCGGTGGATCGGTGGATCGATGGCTCGGTGGGCCGGGGCGGCGCGCGGAGCGGCCCGGCTGTGACCTTACGTCCCGGCCGGCCGTGCGGGTTTCGGCCGGGCGCCGCCCGCGCAGGCTTCTCGCGGTCCGATCGTCGTACGGCGCATCGGTTCGTCGACTCACCGGTCGACCGCTTCATCGGTCCGATCGGATCAAGGGGGCTCCATGGCACACGTGCTGGTCGTCGGCGGGGGCACTGCGGTGAGGCCGGCTTCGAGGAGGGTGCTGCCGACCCGGTGGCAGGAGCGGTCGGGGCGCCGTCGCCGACCCCGGCTCCGCGGGAGGTGAAGACCTCGCTGCCACAGCCGCTGAGCGTCGCCACGGCGAGTTCACTCCGGTGCACGGCTCCCGCTCCGCCCGGCCGCGCAACGGGCCTCAGGTCGTCTTCGGGCTCAGGACCTCCGCGAGGTCGTAGCCGACGACCTCCTCCAACTGGGCGTACGTACAGCTCCGCGGCTCCCGGTCCGGCCGCATGCGGCGGAACTGCGCGGTGTGCCGGAACCGGTCGCCCTCCATGTGGTCGTAGGCCACCTCGCAGACCCACTCGGGGCGCAGCGGTACCCAGGACAGGTCCTTCTTCCCGGTCCAGCGGCTCTGCGCTCCGGGCAACCGGGCACTCTCGTGGGCGGACTCCTCGGCCCATGCGGCCCACGGGTGCCCCGTGGGGTCGGGCATCCGGAGCGGTTCGAGCTCGTCGATCAGCTCGGCGCGGCGCTTCATCGGGAAGGCGGCGCAGACGCCCACGTGCTGGAGCGTGCCGTGGGCGTCGTACAGCCCCAGAAGCAGCGATCCGACAATCGGACCGCTCTTGTGGAAACGGAAACCCGCGATGACGACATCGGCCGTACGCTCGTGCTTGATCTTGAACATGAGGCGGGCGTCGGGCCGGTAGGGGAGATCGAGGGGTTTGGCGACGACCCCGTCGAGCCCGGCGCCCTCGAACCGATCGAACCACTCCCGTGCGAGCGCGGGGTCGGTGGTCGCGGGCGCGAGGTGTACGGGGGGCCGGGCGGTGGAGAGCATGCGGGTCAGGGCGGCGCGGCGGTCGGCGAGCGGCGTGTCGAGGAGGGCCTCGTCGCCCAGCGCGAGCAGGTCGAAGGCCACGAACGAGGCCGGGGTCGTCTCGGCGAGCAGTTTCACCCGGGAGGCGGCGGGATGGATCCGCTCACTGAGCCGGTCGAAATCGAGGCGCGCGCCCTGGATGACGACGATCTCGCCGTCGACGACGCAGCGGTCGGGCAGATTCGCCTTCAGAGCCGCCACCAGTTCGGGAAAGTACCTGGTCAGGCTCTTGCCGGTGCGGCTGCCGAGCTCGATCTCGTCCCCGTCCCGGTGGACGATCGCGCGGAAGCCGTCCCACTTGGCCTCGTACTGCATGCCCGGGGGGATCGTGGACACGGATTTGGCGAGCATCGGCTTCACGGGTGGCATGACCGGCAGATCCATGTCTCCGATTCTGGGGCGGTACGCCCGGACCCGCTCGGTGTGCGGGGCCGGGCGGGTCCGCCTACCGTGGCGCACATGGGTGCAGCGGGCAAAGCGATCGAGCTGGAGGTGGGCGGCCGGGCCGTCCGGCTGTCCAGCCCGGACAAGGTGTACTTTCCCGAGCGCGGCCTCACCAAGGGGGACGTGGCCGCCTACTACCTCGCGGTCGCGGACGGGATCACCCGCGCCCTGCGCAACCGGCCCACGACCCTGGAGCGGTTCCCGGACGGGGTGGAGGGCGAGTCCTTCTTCCAGAAGCGGGCCCCGAAGAACCTGCCCGACTGGATCCCCACCGCCCACATCGCCTTCCCGAGCGGACGCACCGCCGACGAGATCTGCCCGACCGAGCCGGCCGCCGTCCTGTGGGCCGCCAACCTGGGTTGTCTCACCTTCCACCCCTGGCCGGTCCGTCGGGACGACACCGACCGTCCCGACGAGCTGCGCATCGACCTGGACCCGCAGCCGGGCACCGACTATCACCACGCGGTCGCCGTCGCCCATGAACTGCGCGTACTGCTGGAGGAGTTGGGCCTGCGCGGCTGGCCCAAGACCTCGGGTGGCCGCGGCCTGCACGTGTTCGTGCCGATCGCACCGCGCTGGACCTTCACGGAGGTCCGCAGGTGCGCCATCGCGATCGGCCGGGACCTGGAGCGCCGGATGCCGGGCAAGGTCACCACCGCCTGGTGGAAGGAAGAGCGCGGCGAGCGGATCTTCGTCGACTACAACCAGACGGCGCGCGACCGCACCATCGCCTCCGCGTACTCCATTCGTCCGCGCCCGCACGCCCCCGTCTCCGCGCCGCTGCGCTGGGACGAGCTGGACGAGGCGGAGCCGCGCGATTTCGACATCGTGACGATGCCGGCCCGTTTCGCGGAACTGGGAGACCTGCACGCGGACATGGACGAGCACGCCTTCGCCCTGGACGCCGCGCTGGAACTGGCCGACCGCCACGAACGCGACCACGGCCTCGGTGACATGCCGTACCCCCCGGACTACCCGAAGATGCCGGGCGAGCCCAAGCGCGTCCAGCCGAGCCGCGCGAAGCACGAGGACTGAACCGAGTTCCACGGAACCCCGAGAGCGCTCCTCAACCTTCTGTACTGGTCCCGGTTTCCTTCCCGGTCAGTCAGACTCTGGACTGCGCATGACGCAGCCGGGACTCAGGGGAGGTAGACCGTGGAGGCGATACGCAGGGCTGTCACGCGAGATCACCTGGCAGGCGTCGCGCGTGCGGCTCTGGGCACCGGGCGTCGCCTCGTGGGCGTCTCGCGGCTCCGGGGTGGAAGCAAGAAGGGCGTGTACCGCCTCGCCCTCGACGACGACTCGACCGCCATCGTCTACATCTGGGACGACGCCGAGAACTACTGGCCCACCGCACAGGCCGACGGGGCCGAGCATCACGCGGACCTGTTCTCTCCGGCCTCCGGCATCGAGCTGTTCGAGGCCGCCCACCGGCAGCTGGACGCCCTGGGGATCCGCACGCCCCGGATTCGCCTGGCCGACCGCACCAGGAGCCACTACCCGGCGGACGTCGCCGTGGTCGAGGACGTGCCCGGGGAGAATCTGGAAACGCTGCTCCGCCAAGACCCTCGCAGCGCGGGAACGACCATGGCGCGACTCGCCGAGGCACTCGGGGCGATGCAGCGGCACCAGGGTCCACGTTTCGGAAAGGTCGCCCTGATCGACAAGGGCGGCACGTCCGAGGGCAGCTCGTGCGAGCAGGTCGTCCTCGACCGTGCACTCGAGGACCTCGTCGAAGCCGCTTCGCGCGACATGCGGATCACACGCTCCCGCGACCGCCTGGAGAACGTGCTGCGCACACTGGCCACCGCCGTGCGCCCGCGCGCACGGCACGGGCTCACTCACGGGGAACTCGGGCCGGACCACGTGCTCGTGGACCGGGACGGGCATCCGGTCCTCATCGACATCGAGGGACTGATGTTCTTCGACATCGAGTGGGAGCACGTGTTCCTGCGACTGCGCTTCGGCGAGCACTACCACTGGTTGGACCGCGGCGACCTCGACGAACAGCGCCTGACGTTCTACATGCTGGCGATGCGCCTGTCCCTCGTTGCCGGTCCGCTGCGGCTCCTCGACGGTGACTTCCCCGACCGTGACTTCATGATCGGCATCGTGGAGCACAATCTTCGAGAGGCGCTCGCCTTCCTGCCTTCGGAGTCGGTTTAGGTCCGTGGAAGGCGGCGCAGGGCGGCGGTGAAGGCGGAGTCGCGGTGTGCGTCGAACTCCTCCTGCGTGAAGACCGGGGTGGTGACGTCGACCGGGATGCCCGGACCGTCGAAGGTCTTCCCGGTACGGGTGAGGAACTGCTCGTTGGGCAGGCCGAGTTCCCAGCCGTTGGGGAGGGTGCGGCCGAGCACGTCGGAGAAGACCCCCTGGGTCGGCTCGCCGATGCGCACCGTCCGGCCGGGGCGCTCCAGGAGGGCCTGGGTGAAGGTCTCGCCCGCGCTCACGGTGGAGCCGCCGGTGAGCACGGCGACCGGTCCGGTGTAGCGGGGGCCCCGCGCGGGCTGGACGTACAGGGGTTGCGGGCGGGTGAACCGGGTCGCGTCGTCGGGGTCGTTGCGCACGCGCTTGGCGTAGGCGAAGTACGGGCGGTCCGTGAGCCGGGCGGCCAGGCGCAGGCCGAGCTCGTCGGAGCCGCCGCCGTTGATGCGCAGGTCGATGACCAGGCCGCGCAGGCGGGCGGTGCGCTCGGCGGTGAAGACGCTCTCCAGGACACGATCGAGCTCGGCGCTCTCGGAGGCGAAGTCACCGCTCTCGGTGTAGCCGCCGAAGCCGGAGAGGCGCAGGTAGCCGCGGCCGTCGGGCAGGTCGGCGTAGGAGATGCGTCCCTGGGCGAACTCCTGCGGGGCTCGTCCGTTGAGGTCCACCTCCTGGATGTACGCCTTGACGCGGGTCTCGAGTTCGAGGGTCGGCATCACGGTGCCCGGGCGCACCTCGCCGAAGAACCGGTCGTCGCCGCCGAAGAGGTGGACGTGTGCGTCGTGCAGCGGGGCGAGCATCTCCTTGAAGACGGCGAAGAGTTCGTCCTCGGTGGTGCCGGCGTGTACGCGAGGGCGGTGGCTCTCGCGCACTGCGTTCCAGTCGACGCCCTTGGCGGCGAAGAAGGGGTAGTTCTCCGCGAAGGTCTGCCAGAACACGTCGAAGGTGGCGACCGGGTCCGCGGCGGGGCCGGGCTCCTGGGCCCCGCGGCACCGCTCGGGCAGGGAGGCGAGGCGGCGGGCCGCGCGGTCGCCGACCGAGCCCTCGACGTGCACCGATCCGGGGCGCACGGTCAGCACCTCGCCGTCCTCGGTGGCGTAGCGGAAGGCTGCGGAGCTCCCGCTGTCCGGTACCCGCCGCGCGCTCGAGCCGGGCAGACAGCTGATCCCGGTGACCTGGTACTCCTGGAGCCGTCCGGACTCCACGCGGAGCACGGTGCCGTAGCCGTCGAGCCGCCAGATCCCGACCGGCCCGACCGGCCCGGCGGGTGAGCGGCCCGCGGTGGCGGTGGCGGCCGCGGCGGGACCGGCTGTGGCGACCACGAGGGCGAGGAGCAGCGCCGCCGCGGCCGCGCGCCGGTGAGTGCCCGTGCGCGTACCTGTCCCCGTGCCGGTCCGTGTGTCTGTGCCCGTGCGTGTGCGTGTGCGTGTGCCGGTCATCGTGCTGTCCCCGTTCGCCGCCGAAGTCCCTTGACCCGTCACAGGATCCGCGCCGGCCGTGGGGCGGGGACATCCGGCCGCCCACCCGATCCGGGGTGGGGCTACCCCCCGAATCCGGTCGGCCGACCGGCGAGGGTGGGTCATCAAAGTCCTTGATGGCGACCGCAGTTCGCCTGGTCGGTGGATCAACGTGGACTACCTTCGGTGGCGAGGGCAGCCGCACAGGAAGAGGGTTCGCGTGATCCACTCATAACAACACGAACGATCGTGCTAATATCTCTTCACCACCCTGACCCGCCAGCGCCGTCTGGCCACTCTGAGGAGATCCGGAGAACCGGGCATGCACCCCATGGCTTCACTCCTGAGCACCACCCTCAACATCACCGCCCGGGTCGCCCCGGGCCCCGTCGGGCGGGTGGCGTTCGCGCTGTTCGTGCGGCCGCTCGGCCGGCCGAAGGTGAAGCCGGGCGAAGCCGAGGTCATGGCCCGGGCCGTGACCGGGCGGCTCGTCGTGGACGGGATACCCGTGACCACGTACCGCTGGGGCGACGGCGACCGGCCGGTTCTCATCGTGCACGGCTGGACCTCGCGCGCCTCGCGCTTCGCCGGGTTCGTCGAGGCGCTGCTGGCCGAGGGCCGGACCGTGGTCTCCTTCGACGCACCCGGTCACGGCACGTCCGGCGGCCGGGCCACCACCATCCTCCGGCAGCGCGAGATCATCCGCCGACTGCGGGCGCAGTACGGGGAGTTCTCGGCCGTCCTGGCCCACTCCTTCGGGGTGGTGTCCACCTTCTTCGCCCTGCGGGACGGGATCCGCGCCGACCGGATCGTCGGTATCGGCGCCATCGCCGACTTCGACTTCCTCGCCGCGCGGTTCCGCGCGATGCTGGGCGTGAACCAGGCCGTCGAGGACGCCATGCGGCGTCACATCCAGCGCCGGCTCTTCCCGGCCGAGCCCGACGTCTGGCCCCGCTTCGACGCGTGCCACCGCCCCGAGGAGGTCCCCTCGGAGATCCTGCTCGTGCACGACGCGGACGACGACACCGCGGCCCCCACCCAGTCCCGCGCCATCGCGGCGGCCTACGGGGAGCGGGCCCGCCTGATCGAGACGAGCGGACTCGGCCACCGCCGCATCCTCCTCGACCCGGAAGTCATCGCCGCCGCCGTCGAGTTCCTGAACGCACCCCCGTCGCAGACCCGTGCGGCGAGCCCGGCCGAGACCGCAGGAGCCACCCGATGACCTCCACCCGTCCCGAATCCGGCGCGCCCGCGTCCGTCGCCGCGTCGGGCTCCGCGACGGGATCCGCGCAAGCGTCCGTCGCCGCGCCCGGCTCCGCTCCCGTGCCTGCCCCTGCATCCGCGTCCGCCTCCGGGCAACCCGCCGGGGCCGGGGGCGGCCCCGGGGGCGGGCAGGTGCTTGCGCTGGCCAGTGCCGTCACCTTCCTGGCCTTCCTCGACGCCACCGTCGTCAACGTCGCCTTCCCCGACCTGCGCCGGGCCTTCCCCGAGGTGTCGCTGGCCCGCCTGACCTGGGTCGTCAGCGCCTACGCCGTCCTGTTCGCCGCCCTGCTCGCCGCGGCCGGCCGGCTCGCGGACACCCTGGGCCGCCGCGCCCTCTTCCTCGGCTCGACCCTCGCCTTCACCCTGACCTCGCTCGCCGCCAGCGCGGCCCCCACCGCCGAACTGCTCATCCTGGCCCGCGCCCTCCAGGGGGCTGCCGCAGCCGGGATGATCCCCGCCGCGCTGGGCCTCGTACTCGCGCACACGCCGCCCGCCCGCCGGGCCGCCGCCCTCGGCGCCTGGTCCGCGGCGGGCGGACTGGCCGCCGCCGTCGGCCCGAGCATCGGCGGGCTGCTCGTCGAGTGGTGGGACTGGCGCGCGATCTTCCTCATCAACGTCCCGCTCGGCCTGGCCGTCGGCTGGGCCGCGGCCCGCATCCTCCCCGAGGAGCCGCGCACCGGACGCCGGTTCCCCGACCCCGTCGGTACGACGGCCCTCGCCCTCGGCATCGGGGGAGTGGTGGCCGGGCTCTCCCAGGGCACGGAGTGGGGCTGGACCGATCCCAAGGTGCTCGTCCTGGTCATCGGCGGGACCCTGGCGGGCACCCTCGCGCTGCGCCGCTCGCGCAGTCATCCCGCCCCGGCCGTCGACCGGGACCTGTGGCGCGACCCGCTGTTCGCCCGCGCCAACATCGGTGCCCTGCTCTTCGGCGTCGCCATGTACGCGTGGCTGCTGATGGCCCCGTCCTACCTCGTCGAGCGCTGGGACTACTCGGTCCTGCAAGCCGGCTTCGGCGTCACACCGGGCGCCGTCCTCGCCATGGCCGGCGCGCTCTTCGTCGGCCGCCGGGTCCCCGCCCGCTTCCAATGGGCCGCCGTCACCGTCGGATCGCTGCTCTTCGCCGCCAACGCCCTGCTGCTGTGGGGCTGGGTCGGGGAGTCCACCTCGTACGGCCAGATCTTCCTGCCCGCCGCACTCCTCGGCGGTCTCGGCATCGGAGCCGTGCTGACCGCGCTCTCGACCACGGCCTCGGCCGGACTCCCGCCGCAGCGCTTCGCGGCCGGTACCGGCCTGCTGATGACGGCCCGCCAGCTCGGCGGGGCGCTCGGAGTCGCCGGTACGGCTGCCCTGCTCACCGGGGGCGGCCCCGGCGACCACTGGCGCGGGATCTTCCTGCTGATCGCGCTCTCCGCGCTCGCCGCGGCGGTCGCGGGCGCCGCGATGCGGCTCAGCGCCCGGTCGCGGCCGGCGCGGTCGCGGCCGGGAGGCTGACGGCCGGAGCGTCGCCGGCGGAGAAACCGGCGACCGGGAACGCGAGTACGGGCGGCCGCTCCGGGAGTTCCCCCGGGGCGGCCGTCGCCGCGCGCAGTCGGGCGAGGATGCCCCGCGCGGCCCGGTCGTAGGCCGTGGTGTCCTCGTGCAGCACGGAATGCGCGTTGGCCAGCTCCATCATCGCCATGATCTCGAAGGCGAGCTGCTCGACGGCCTCGACGTCGGCCCCGGCCGACTCGCGGAACCCGCCCGCCAGCCGAGCCTCGTCGAGCAGCCGCTCGATGTACCGCGTCCAGTCTCCGTTGATCTTGGCGATCTCGTCGTGGACGGGCCCGGGGCGCGAGTCGAACTCGGCGGCGGCGGAGTAGAAGAAGCAGCCGCCGGGGAAGACCCGGCGGCCGGAGTAGTCCAGCCAGCTCTCGCACAGCCGCCACACCTTGGCGAGTCCGGCGGGCTCGTCCCGTACGGGCTGTACGACCTGCTCGACGAAGACGGCCCGGGCGGCCTGCACGGTGGCGAGCTGCAGCTCCTCCTTGGACCCGAAAAGGGCGAACACGCCGCTCTTGCTCAGCCCCAGATCCGTGGCGATCTTCCCCAGGGACAGCCCTTCCAGGCCGTCCACCGAGGCGATGCTCATCGTCCGTTCCAGGACGGTCCGCCGGGTCTGGTTCCCACGCTCCACGCGTCCGTCTGCCATGTCGCCATGGTACCGAAGTCATCGCACGCACGGTCGTTCACTCTGTGCTGTTGATCAGGCGTTGATCGGACGTCCATCACCGGCGGACAGGCTCTGCGGCATGTCGATGAACACCACCGCTACCGATGCCGCCACCGCCGCCCCGGCCTGGTACGAGCTCGCGCTCTGCGCCCAGACGGGCCCGGGCTTCTTCTTCCCGGAACCCGGCTCCTCGCTGCGCGACGCGAAGCGGCTGTGCGGGGCCTGCGAGGGCCGCAAGGCCTGCCTGGACTACGCCCTGACCAACGACGAACGCTTCGGCGTCTGGGGCGGCCTGTCCGAATCCGAGCGCCAGGCCCTGCGCCGCCGGCCCTGACCCGGACGCCGGGCCCTGCGCCGCCGGCCCCGACCCGGACGACGGGCCGCAGCCGCACGCTCCCCGAAGGGCGGTGGCGTCACCCCAGCAGTTCCAGGATCCGCGAGGTCCCGGCGCCGCCCGGCGGCCCCGGCGGCCGGGGCCTGGGATCGGTGAAGGCGATCGTGTGCGCGACCGCCTCCAGGATGGCGGTGTACGCATCGGCGTGCTCGGTGGCCGCGCTGGTGAGGTCGAGCAGGAAAAGGTGACGTCCCTCCGGATGCGCCGTGACGGCCCTGGCCTGGAACAGTCCCCGGTCGGTGTCGGCACCGGCACCGGAGGCGGGGAAGACCCCGCAGACCAGGGCGCACGGGAGGCCCGATGCCAGGTCGACGAACCTGCGCGTCGAGCCGCTCCCGGGGGCCGACCGGGCGAGGGCCAGGGCCGTACGCGCCACACCGGCCCCGGCGCCGGCTCCGGACCCGGCCTCGTCGGCGGGCCGGACGGAGAGGGAGAACAGCGAGGTGGAGACGGCATCCGGGCCCTCGGGGTGGAGACCGACCGCGGTGTGGACCAGGTGCAGGCCGGGCTGACCGGCGAGTTCGTCGAGGTGGTCCATCAGCCGGGCGAGCTGCGACCCCGCACCGGTTCCGGCAGCCCGACCGGCATCCGCATCCGTGCCGTTGCCTAAGCCGCCCAGGGCCCCCAGGGCTTCGGCGATCTCTTCCAGGGCGCCCCGGTCCTCGGGGCCGATGTCGTGGAACCCGGGAGGCAGCCGGAACCAGACGGGCGGGACGGCGCAGTTCGTCACGGCTGCACCAGCGTCCAGAGGCGGGCCGACTTCGCGACCGTGGACGGACCGTCCTCCACGACGAGACGGGTGCCGTCCACGGCGGTGGAACCGCGGTCCACGGCGGTGTCGTCACCGGTGTAGTCGGCTGCGGCCGTGGCCGCTCCGGTGGTGGCCACGGCCACCCCCACCCGTTCCCTGACCTCGGGTGTCGACGACCGCAGCGCCCACGCGGCGAGCGGGCTCTCCACCTTCCGCAGCTCGTCCGCGGTGTTCCACGTCGTGCGGGCGAAGGCGCCCGCGCCCGGCGAGACACCCGCCAGGGCGCCGGCCTCCGGGACCGCCATGGCCGCGCGGGCCGCGACCGTACCGGCCCTCGCGCCCGAGGCGACCGCGGCCACGCCCGGAACGGCGCCGAGGCCGTCGCCGAGCAGGGTCACGCCGTTCTTCCAGAACGCGGCGTCGAACTTGCCCCGGGTGAAACCCTCGGTCAGCGGCTTGCGGAAGCCGGGGTCCGCGAGGTGCGCGGTCAGGGCGGCCAGCGAGAGGCCGCCCGCGACCAGCATGACCGCCATCCCGGCCGGCGGGAAGAAGAGGGCGATGCCCGCACCGGCGGCTCCCAGAATGGCCGCGGCGTTCGAGAGGGCGTCGGCCGGGTCGTCGACGATCTTGTTCCAGACCGACTCCAGCATTCCGGGCTCCTTCGGCGCCAGCCGCTCCGCCGTCGCGGTCAGCGTGTGCGCCACCCTGCGGGCCGCCGCCGAGTGCTCCGAGGCCAGTTCGCGAGCCAGGCGGCGGGCGTCGGTGAGGGCCTCCTCGGTGGTGGCCGCGGCGGCCAGGGAGGCGTAGCGCGAGGCCAGGGTGCGGTGGGCGGCCAGGGTGTCGTGCCAGCCGGTCAGCCTGCGCGCCGCCTCCGCCAGGGAGGTGTGGGCCGCATGGAGGTGGCGGGGGAGCTCCCGCGACAGCGAGGCGCGGAAGGCGGTGGCGGCCTCGCCCTGCCAGGCCGAGCTGTGGGAGACCAGGGCGTCGACGACGCGGGAGGTCTCCGCGAGGCAGTCCGCCGAGGAGCGGAGCTTCTTCGCCAGGGCCCGTACCGCGTCGGGGCTCCCCGGGGCCGGGTCGAAGCCGAGCGCGGAGAAATCGGCCGCGGGGGAGCCGGCCGAGCGGGAGCCGGGCACGGGAGCGTCAGTCACGGGCGGACGCCGCCTGCCGGAAGGCCGCGCGGATGGCCTCGTCGAGCTCCGCGTACTCGGCGGCGCTGCGGCGCACGCCCTCGCGTACGGCCTTGATCCGCCCGGCGAGCTCCTTGGTGCCGTGGCCCCATCTTTCCTGGAAGCCGTCGCACGCCGCGTCGAGGTCCGCCGTGCCCAGCTGGTCGGCCCGTACGTGGTCCAGCTCCCGCCGGGCCTCGCGCAGCGCGGCCAGCGAGGTGTCCAGGGCGTTGGTGAGGCGGGCCAGCTGGTCGATCTCGACCTGGAGCGGCGTCATGGCGGTCATGACGCGAAACCCTGGCAGAGCGGGGCTCTGCCAGGGCAATCGTCGTCACCCGCCCGAGCGAGCGGAAACCGGTCAGGTCGGCAGGCGCGGGGCGATCGGGCGGCGCGCCCGGGCCGTGCGCCCGGTCGGCGCGATCAGGCGGTGGGCTCTGGCGGTGCGATCTGGTGTCGGCTCGGGCGGTGCGTTCAGCCGGTGCGATCAGGCCTTGCGGGCCGCGATGCGCGCCGCGCGGGCGGCCAGCCGCTCGTCGAACTTGCGGGCCTCGGAGTCCAGGCCGTCCATGAAGAGACCCAGCTCCTCCTGGGCCTTCTGCCCGTCGGGGCCGAGGCCGTCGATGTCCATGATCTTCAGGAAGCGGATCACGGGGCTCAGCACGTCGTCGTGGTGGATCCGCAGGTTGTAGACCCCGCCGATCGCCATCTGCGCGGCCATTCGCTCGAAGCCGGGCATCCCGTGTCCGGGCATCCGGAAGTCGACCACGACGTCCCGTACGGCCTTCATCGTGAGGTCGGGGGCGAGCTCGAAGGCCGCGCCCAGCAGGTTGCGGTAGAAGATCATGTGCAGGTTCTCGTCCTGCGCGATGCGGGCCAGCATGCGGTCGCAGACCGGGTCACCGGACTGGTGGCCGGTGTTGCGGTGCGAGATGCGGGTCGCGAGCTCCTGGAAGGCCACGTACGCCACGGAGTGGAGCATCGAGTGGCGGTTGTCGGACTCGAAGCCCTCCGACATGTGCTGCATCCGGAATGCTTCGAGCTTGTCCGGGTCCACGGCGCGCGAGGCCAGCAGGTAGTCGCGCATGACGATGCCGTGACGGCCCTCCTCGGCGGTCCAGCGGTGCACCCAGGTGCCCCAGGCGCCGTTGCGGCCGAAAAGCGAGGCGATCTCGTGGTGGTAGCTGGGGAGGTTGTCCTCGGTCAGCAGGTTCACGACGAGCGCGATCTTGCCGATCTCGGTGACCTTGGACTGCTGCGGGTCCCAGGCTTCGCCATCCTCGAAGAAACCGGGGAAGTTCCGGCCGTCGCTCCACGGGACGTACTCGTGGGGCATCCAGTCCTTGGTGACCTTCAGATGGCGGTTGAGTTCCTGCTCGACCACCTCTTCCAGCGCGAACAGCAGCTTGGCGTCCGTCCACGCCTCC
The DNA here is from genome assembly GCF_042880975.1 of Streptomyces sp. NPDC058289. NCBI lineage: Bacteria > Bacillati > Actinomycetota > Actinomycetes > Kitasatosporales > Streptomycetaceae > Streptomyces > Streptomyces sp. NPDC058289. The sequence continues at coordinate 136,493 of NZ_JBHVYI010000002.1, read as the reverse complement.
GAGCTGCCGAGGTGGGGAGAGGTGATCGTCACGGGTACTCCTGAGTGCAAAGAGACTTACCTACGGTTCCGTAGCCTACGGAGTCGTAGGTTAAGCGCGACATCAAGACCAGCCAAGCCCCAGAGGGACCTCTGTCCGGTTACATCCCGTTATCTGTGCAGTTTGAGGGGGGTATGGAGTGGCCTGAAGGGACTAAGGTCACGCCAGAAGGTGGTCCGCGGCTCCCGCCTTGACGGCCGAGATCAGCGCGCGCAGCGCATCGATCGAGTCGGTGACGTAGGCGGCGGAGTCGGTGGTTCCGATGTACGCCTTCCCCTCGGCGTCCCGCCCGAAGCGGAAACAGTTCGCCCCCTCGCTGCAGAATGCCTCGTCCCAGGCGATGCCGGCCGTCGCCGACGGGGTCGCTGCGGTGGTCGCGGTCGTGGTCGTCGTGCCCATGTCGTTCTCTCGTCTCCTCGTCGGATCCGGTCAGGTGGTCAGTCGGCCGGTCGGCCGGTCGGCCCGGTCAGAGGGTCTGCGCGATGGTGCGGATGAAATCGCGGGAGTCGCGGGCCGGCAGCGCCAGGGAGCGCAGCCGCTCCAGCAGGCCCCGGTAGCGGAGCAGCTTCATCTGCGAATCCAGCAACATCGAGCCGTGCGAACTGTCCAGCTGCACGGTGTCCAGCTCGCTGATCGTGGCGGCCGCGTACGTGAAGGACTGGCCGGCGCCGGGGAACCCACCGGCGGTGAACGGAATCACGCGCACGGTCGTACGCGCCCGCTCCGACTGCTCCAGTATGTGTTCGAGCTGCGCCCGGGCCACCTTCGGGCCGCCGAACTGCATGCGCAGCGCGGCCTCGTGCACCACGGCCTCGTACAACGGCGGTGCCTCGCGGGCGAACACCTGCTGGCGGTGCATCCGCAGGGCGAGCCGCGCCTGCAGGTCGGGCTCGGGCAGCGGCGGGTCGGCGGTGTCGAAAACGGCCCGCGCGTGCGCCTCGGTCTGCAGCAGCCCGGGTATGTGCGTGGTCACGGCGGTGTGCAACTCGACGGAGTGGTGCTCCAGTTCGCAGATGTCCAGGAGCGCGGGCGGCAGCATCCCCCGGTGCTGCTCCCACCATCCCTTCTCGCGCTCCTGGGCCATGGAGGCGAGCAGGTCGACCAGCCCCGTGTCGGGGCAGTCGTAGTTGAAGGCGAGGGTGCGGACACGCTCGGCGCCGATGGCGATCCGGCCGGATTCGATGTTGGGGATCCTGGTGCGGTCCACCCCCATGAGCGCCGCGGCCTGCTGCACCGTCATGCCCGACTGCTCGCGGAGTTTGCGCAGCTCGGAGCCCAGGCGCTGCTGGCGCGCGGTCGGTGTACTCCTCGGTGGCACGGGTCCCCTCTCCTCCGGCCGGGGGCATGCGGGAGCATCCTCACGAGTCCGGAAATGCCCTGAGAAAACATCAAGTGGTCGTACAAGTAGTAGCACTGTGCACCACGTTGCGCTACGGTCGGTAGCGCAAGTCTCACACGGGGCGACCTTCAGCTCTTGTATGACCACACGGCCATCAGTGCATTCAGCACCTCAGAACCTTGGAGCAGCACGATGACGGGCACCCTCCGTGGCCTGCGGTCGGTCCACGAGTTCCGGCACGCCCCGCCAGGGGCGGAGAAACTGAGCTACTCCATAGGCCTGCCGGGCGGCGCCCACTGCGCGGGCAGCGCCCGAGGTGCCCTGCGGTCCCTGCTCGACCGGCACGGACTGCCCGACCTGTGCGACAACGCGGCCCTGGCCGCCTCCGAACTCGTGGCCTGCGCCTACCGGTTCACGCCCGACAAGGAGATGGTGCTCAAGGTCCGCTGGCAGTTCGACGCGCTGCGGATCGTCGTCTTCGACCAGCACCCGGCGCACTCCTCGCCCGAGGCGAGCGAGGAGTGCCGGCGCCGGCGCAGCCGCGGGATGTGGCTGCTGTCGGCGGTGGTCGAGGCCTGCGGCGGGGACTGGGGGCTCACCCCGGTGCTCACCCCGATGGGCGGCACCAAGTCCTGGGCCTTACTGCCCTTGCCGCGTTAGCGCAGGTGCCCGCTGGTGCAGGTACCGGCCGGTGCAGATACCCCCTGGCTCGGACAACCCCTGGCGCAGGTCACCCGTGCCACAGCGACCGGTGGACCTCCTCGGCCGTCGTCGGCCGCAGCCCGTCGTCGAGCAGCAGCCACCGCGTGATGCCGATCGACTCCAGGAACGGCACGTCATGGCTCGCGACCACGAGCGCCCCTTCGTAGGAATCCAGGGCATCGGTCAACTGCCGTACGCTCGCCAGGTCCAGGTTGTTCGTCGGCTCGTCCAACATGAGCAGCTGCGGGGCCGGCTCCGCGAGCAGCAGCGCCGCCAGCGTCGCCCGGAACCGTTCGCCGCCCGACAGGGTGCCGGCCGGCCGGTCCGCCCGCGCACCCCGGAACAGGAAGTGCGCGAGCCGCGCCCGGATCAGGTTGTTCGTCGCGTGCGGGGCGAACCGCGCCACGTTCTCCACGACCGAGCGCTCGTCGTCCAGTACGTCGAGCCGCTGCGGCAGGAACCGGGCCGGGACATGGGTCACCGACTCGCCCGACAGCGGGGCCAGTTCCCCGGCGATCGTCCGCAACAGCGTGGTCTTGCCCGAGCCGTTGGCCCCCACCAGCGCGATCCGCTCCGGACCGCGCAGCTCCCACTCGCCCGCGACCGCGGCGCCGTGGACCGGGTGCAGCGCGCTCAGGGTGAGCACGCGGCGGCCCGGCGGGACCTGGGTGGCGGGCAGTTTGATCCGGATCTCGGCGTCGTCGCGCACCGCCAGCTCCGCCTGGTCGAGGCGTTCCTCGGCCTCCGCCAGCTTCTCGGTGTGCATGATGCGGTGCTTGCCCGCCGACTCCTGTGCCGCGCGCTTGCGGGCACCCATGACGATCTTCGGCTCGCGCTTGGTGTCGTACATCTTCTGGCCGTACCGCTTGCGCCGGGCCAGTTTGGCGTGCGCCTGCGCCAGTTCGCGCTTCTGTCGCTGTACGTCGCCCTCCGCGACCCGGACCAGCCGCTCGGCCGCCTCCTGCTCGGCCGCGAGCATCTCCTCGTAGTCCGTGAAGTTGCCGCCGTACCAGCGGATTTCGCCTTCGCGCAGGTCGGCGATCTGGTCGACCCGGTCCAGCAGTTCCCGGTCGTGGCTGACCAGGACCAGCACTCCGGACCAGGACTCGACGGCCGCGTACAGCCGGCGCCGGGCCCGCAGATCGAGGTTGTTGGTGGGCTCGTCCAGCAGCAGGACGTCCGGACGGCTCAGCAGCAGGGCGGCCAGCCGGAGCAGCACGCACTCCCCGCCCGAGAGTTCGCCGGTGGTGCGGTCCAGTCCGATCCGGCCGAGCCCGAGCTGGTCGAGCGTGGCGAGGGCCCGCTCTTCCACGTCCCAGTCGTCGCCGACGGCCGCGAAGTTTGCCTCGGTCGCCTCGCCCGCCTCGATGGCGTGCAGGGCGGCCCGGGCGGTGTGGACGCCGAGCGCCTCGTCCACCCGCAGGGAGGTGTCGAAGGTGACGGTCTGCGGAAGCTGGCCGACGGTGCCGGCCACGGCCAACTGGCCGTCACTCGGGGTCAGTTCCCCGGCGATGAGCTTCAGCAGCGTGGACTTCCCGCAGCCGTTGCGCCCGATCAGGCCGGTACGGCCGGGGCCGACGGCCAGCTGGAACCCGTCGAAGACGGGGGTTCCGTCGGGCCAGTCGAAGGACAGGTCGGAGCAGGTGATGAACGTGGGAGCAGGACTCATGGAGGCCTCCAGGTTGCGTGAGTGGTGAGTGCAACGCGGGGGAGACACAGCGGACCGCAGCTAGGGGCGGTGGGTCGGTGTCTCGGACCTCAGAGGAACAATGTCCTGCTCCGTTTCGACGGCGATGGGGCGTCTACGAAGCTACGGTGCGGCCGGAGCCGCGGGCAAACGAATTAAGCGAGGGGTCAGCAGGAGTCGCGCATCAGCTCGGCGAGGCTCTGGTCCATGTCGAGGTACAGGTGCTCCAGGCCGGGCGGGACGATCGTCGAGGCCCGCTCCAGGAAGCGGTGCAGCTCGGCCGTCACCATCAGCACGATCGCGACCCCCTCGGGGGCGTGGAACTCCACGGTGGTCCGGTCGGCGTCGTACGGGCGCACGCGCACGTCCCCGCAGCCGGACGGGCGATCCAGCCCGTACTCCAGCAGCTCCCGCGAGAACGTCCACGAGACCTCGACGCCCTCCAGGGTCGCGGGCGCGGGAAAGGCCATCCGGACGGCGAAGGGATCCGACCGGTCGTAGCAGAGCGTGACGGGTACGGTGTCGACCTTCGGCGCGGTGGCGACCAGTCGGGCCTGCACGGCCTGCTCGATGACAGTGATCAAGGCTCGCTCCCTTGCGGCGGATCTCATTGCCGGACCGCGGGGTGCGGGGCCCGGCAACGGGATAGACGCGTGAAGCGGCGAATCCGTGCACGCGACCTGGAGTGAGCTGTGTCACCGAGTGGCCTGAACGCGCCTGTGTGATCGCACAGGGTGACGGTGGCACGGGCATCCGGGGCCTGTCCGCAGGACCCGGAGCGGCCGCAGTACGGCTGGTTCCCGCTCACTCCACAGGCCCAAGGCAGGCTCCGGACCGCCCGGCGCGGACCATCCGGAGCCCCGGAGCCCCACCCCTAGACCACCGGGCTCTCCCGCACCGTCGCCAGGTCCGCCGAGGTCTTCGTCGCGAGGAACTCGGTGATGCGGTACGTGCAGACGCCCGCCACCGTGAAGGGGTCCCCGGCCGCGATCCTCTCGATCTCCGCGCGGGACACCCCGCCGGCCAGGATCATGCCCCCGTCGCGCGGGACCTTGCGGCCCGAGGCGAGGAAGATGCCGGCGGCGTAGTAGCCGTCCAGCCAGGCGATGTGCGCGTCCATCTCTTCTTCGACGGCTTCGACGGGCGCAGTGTAGGTGAGCTCCATGACGAACATGATCGCCAGGCTACTCTCGCACCACTATGACGAGTGCGAAGATCCCCGCCGACGAGGCCGGAGCCAAGGCGATACAGGACGAACTGCGCGGCCGGGTCGTCCTGACCGAAACCGGACCCCCGCCCGGCGAAGGGCTGATCGCGGGGGTGGACGTGGCCTACGACGACGAGCGCGACCTGGTGGCCGCCGCGGCCGTCGTCCTCGACGCCGCCACCCTGCGGGTCGTCGAGGAGGCCACCTCCGTCGGCCGCGTCAGCTTCCCCTACGTACCCGGGCTGCTCGCCTTCCGCGAGCTGCCGACCGTGCTCGCCGCGCTGGAGGCGCTGACCGTCACGCCCGGTCTGGTCGTCTGCGACGGCTACGGGCTGGCCCACCCGCGCCGCTTCGGGCTCGCCTGCCACCTCGGCGTGGTCACCGGGCTGCCCGCCATCGGCGTCGCGAAGAACCCATTCACCTTCACCTACGAGGAACCGGGCGCCCGGCGCGGGGACCTCTCCCCGCTCCGCGCGCCCGACGGCGAGGTCGTCGGGCGGGCGCTGCGCACGCAGGACGGGATCAAGCCCGTGTACGTCTCGGTGGGCCACCGGGTGTCCCTGGACAACGCCTGCGCGCACGCCCTTGCGCTGAGCCCCCGCTTCCGGATCCCGGAGACCACCCGGCACGCCGACTCGCTGTGCCGGCGGGCCCTGCGCGAAGCCACCGCCTAGGGCGGGCCGTCCGCGCGACGCCTCAGTCGGAGGCCGCCACCCGGAAGCGGATGCCCGCCTTCTGGAGCCGGTCCAGCAGGGCGTCGCCCATCGCCACGGCGGTGGTCAGCTGGCCGGACAGCTCGGGCAGGGCGTCGTAGGCGAGGCAGAGCGCGGACTCCGCGAACATCTTCGCGGTCTCCCCGTACCCCGGGTCGCCGCCCGAGACCTCGGTGAAGACCCGACGGCCGCCGCCCTCGCCCACGAACCGCACGCTGAACCAGCTGCGCGCCCGCCGCTCCGCGTCCGGACCCTGGCCCGGCTCCCAGCGGTCCGCCAGCCACTTCCGCACCGGCGGGATCTGCGCGAGGGCGGCCACCCCGCCGACCGCCGCCGTACCGCCCACGGCGACGGGCAGGTGGCGTACGGAGGCGTAGTGCCGGTAGCGGAAGTCCGGGCCGTACCGCTCCAGCGCGGCCGCCGACCGGGCCACGACCTGGACGTCCAGGACGGGCATGGGCAGGGCCCAAGTACCGGTCTCCCGGCTGAAGCGCGGTGCACCCACGGGCACGCGTACCCGCCGGCCCAGCAGCCGGGGCTCGTGCATCCGGCGCGCACGGGCGGCGGCCAGGTTCTGCGGTCCGCGGCCCAGCGCAGTGAGCACGGTGGTGAAGGTGCCGCCCGAGAACAGGGCGTTGGAGCGCACGAACGCGTCCACGGTCAGCGGGACCCCGACCGGCAGTTGTCCGACCGTGAAGTACGCCCCGAGATCCGCCGGGACGGAGTCGAAGCCGCAGGCGTGCACGATCCGGGCGCCGCTCTCGCGGGCCCGCGCGTCGTGCTCGACGTACATCCGGTCCACGAACTCCGGCTCGCCGGTCAGATCCAGGTAGTCGGTGCCCGCCGCCGCGCAGGCGGCCACGAGCGGGGCCCCGTACCAGACGTACGGCCCCACGGTCGTGGCCAGCACCCGGGTGGAGGCCGCCAGTTCGCGCGTCGCCACGGCGTCCTGGGCATCCGCGCGCAGCAGCGGCAGGTCCGCACAGCGCGGGTCGAGGGCGGTCAGCCGCTCGCGCAGCCGCTCCAGCTTCGCGAGGTCGCGCCCCGCGAGGGCCCAGCGGCAGTCCGCGGGGGCGTGCGCCGCGAGGTACTCGGCGGTCAGAGCGCCCACGAACCCGGTCGCGCCGAAGAGCACGAGGTCGTACTCCCGTTCCGCGGTGCGCGGTTCGTGCCGGACAGCTGCGTTCATCGGGAGCCTCCCAGACGGTGTCGGTGGTGGCTGAGGCTAGCGCGTGGCCGTCGTGCGGCGGACAGCGCCCCGGGTGCGGCCTGCGACGGCCGTTCCCGGGGCGCTGTACGGGCGGCCGGGCGGGTGCTCGGCCTCTGGGGTCAGTCCTCCTGGTACAGGCCGAAGACGTCGAGGATGAGGTCGATGTCCCCGTCGCTCTGGTTCCAGAAGTCGACGACGCCGGTCTCGCCGGTGCTCGTCTGGACCAGGTTCGGGACGGTCTTGCCGGGCGTCCAGTTCAGGGTCGAGGAGGTGGGCGCCACGGGCTCGCCCGTGCTCGGGTCCGGTCCGACCGCGAGGAATCCCGCGTCCTTGGTGTTGGTCACCGTGGCGTTCAGTACGAAGCCCGTGACGCCTTGACCCGGTGCGGACAGCGGCGCGTAGATGTAGGCGCGGCCGGCCAGGGGGCCGTACGCATCGTCATCGGGGTCGCGGGTGTCGACGAAACGCCCGGGCTCTTCGAAGGGCAGGTACGAGCCCTTGCTCTGCGGGCTGTAGTAGCCGACGACGTCGACGATGACGTCGGCCGATTTCCAGCCGCCGTTGCGGATGCTGATCCTGCCGTCGGGGCCGACCGGGACGATCACCGAGTTGGCGATGGTCTGGCCCGTCGTGAAGTTCACGTTGGACGCGGTCGGCACCTGCTGCCCGCTCGGGAAGACGGTCAGGTGGCCGTCGCTCATCGGGTTGGTGACCGTGACGTTCAGGGCCACGGCGGTGACCCCGGAGGCGGGAACCTTGCCGAGGCCGGTGATCTGGGTGCTGAAGATCCCGTAGCCGGGGACCTGGCCCTTGGGGGCGCCGAGGGCGATGCGGCTGTCGACGAAGCGGGCCGGGGCCAGCGGGGTGTAACCGCTGGAGGCGGACCGGGTGAAGTAGCCGGTGACGTCGGCGATCAGGTCGACCGATTCCCAGCCGCCGTTGTAGAGGTTGACGTAGCCGTCGGCACCGACGGGCACGATGACCAGGTTCGGGACGGTCTGGCCGGGCGCGAAGTTGACGTTCGACGTGGTCGGACGCGTGGTGCCGTTGGCGAAGGCGGTGATGTGGCCGCCGCTCGTGGTGTTCGTGACGGTGACGTTGAGGACCACGGCGGTCACGCCGGCGGGAATGGTGCCGTTGCCGCCGATCTTCACCCGCGCGGAGGTGTACCGGGCGACCTTGCTCGCGACCGCACCGGTGCCGTTACGGGTGTCCAGCAGGCGGGTCGGGCCGTACGGGGTGTAGTCCGAGCCCTCGGTCGTGACGGACAGCTGGTTGGAGGCCACCACGTTGTTGGCGCTGTCCGTCACGGTCACCTTGACCGTGTACGTGCCGAGCTCCGTGTAGGTGTGCTGCTCGGTCAGGGTTTGGCTGCCAGAGGCCTGGCTGACCGTCGAGTGCGTGTCGCCGTAGTCGACGACGACGGTGAGCGGCGTGGCCGCGCTGGTGATCTCGCTCTTGAGCTCGATCGCGTGCGCGCTGAGGGGGGTCGCGGTCAGTCCCACCTCGAGGCCCTGGTTGCCATCGGCGGTCGCGGACAGCGCCGTGGCCGTCGGCGCGCTCTTGGTTGCCGGGGCGGTCCGCAGGGTCGACTGCCCGGCGGGGCTCGTGGACTTGGGCGCGTCCTCCAGGCCGTTCTGGGCCAGGTCCGGAGTGCTGATGCCCTGGGCACCGCCGGTGGCCGGCCCGGCCGCCTGCGCCATGCCCGGTATGAGGGAAATACCCGCTGCGAAAACGGCTGCGGATGCAGCGAGTCGGCGGTATGACACCGAGCCTCCGAAATGTCAGTGAGCCCCTGATCGGGGCTGAAAGCGCGCTCAGGCTACAGAGCCCGCCGACCGGCCTGACATGGGGGTCTTTCCGTTGCCGCCCCGTTGCCGTGCTGTTGCCTTCCCCTGGCCGTCCACTGCCGGGAGGGCGACGGAAAGCGCCCCGGGAGCGGCTGGACGGCCGTTCCCGGGGCGCTGCCGTACGGTCGGTGTCGGCCGCGTTCACTGCTCGGTGGGGATCAGAAGTCGTCGTAGACGCCGAAGACGTCGACGATGACGTCGATGTTGCGGTCGCTCTCGTTGAAGACGTCGACGATGCCGTTGTTGCCGGTGCTCGCCTGGACCAGGTTCGGGACGGTCTTGCCGGGCGTGAAGTTCAGCGTCGACGAGCTGGGAGATCCGGGCGCGGTCGCCCAGCCCCCGTCGTAGGCCTCCTTCGAGTTCGGGTCCGGCGCGACCGCGAGGAAGCCGGTGTCCTTGGGATTGGTCACCGTGGTGTTCATGACGAAGGCCTTGACGCTCGGGTACGCCGTGCTGAGCTTCATGTAGATGTACCAGCGGCCCTGCAGGGGGCCGTACTTCCAGAGGTTGGGGTCGCGGGTGTCGATCCGGCGGTACGGCTGGAACGGCACGTACGCGGCCTGGCTGGTGGGGCTGTAGTAGCCGACGACGTCGATGATGACGTCGGTGCCCTTCCAGCTGCCGTTGCGGATCTTGATCTTGCCGTCGGCGCCGATGGGGACGATCACCGAGTTGGCGATGGTCTGGCCGCCGCTGAAGTTCAGGTTGGAAGCGGTGGGCGCGGCCTTGCCGCTCGGGTAGACGGTCAGGTGGCCGGCGTCCTTCGGGTTGGTCACCGTCACGTTGAGCGCGACCGCGGTGGCCCCGAAGGGGACGTAACCGGCGCCCGAGATCGTGGCGCTGAAGGTGCCGTAGCCGGCGATCTGGCCCTTGCGGACGCCGAGACCCGTGCGGGTGTCCACGTGGCGCGAGGGATCGATCGCCGTGTAGCCGCTGGCGGCGGACCGGGTGAAGTAGCCGGTGACGTCGGCGATCAGGTCGACCGACTCCCAGCCACCGTTGTAGAGCTCGACGTAGCCGTCGGCGCCGACCGGCACGATGACCAGGTTGGGGACCGTCTGGCCGGGCTCGTAGTTGAGGTTCGAGGTCGTCGGGCGGGTGGTGCCCGCGGCGAAGGCGGTGACGTGGCCACCGCTGTTGGTGTTGGTGACGGTGACGTTGAGGGCCACCGCGGTCACACCGGCGGGGATGGTGCCGAAGCCGCCGACCTTGACCCGCGCGGACTTGTACGGGGCGACCTTGGCGGCCTTGGGCGCGCCCGTGCCGTCACGGGTGTCCAGCAGCCGGGTCGGGTTGTACGGGGTGAACTCGGAGCCGTCCGTCGTGACCGTGACCGTGTTCTTGTCGGAGGTGCCGGTGGCGGTGTCCTCGACGTTGACGGTGACGACGTACGTGCCCACCTCGGCGTAGATGTGCTCCCTCTTGTCCACCCCGGAACCGGTCGAGCCGTAGCTCTCCGTCATCCCCTGGTCGCCCCAGTCGATGGTGACGGTGAGGGACTGGCCGGGCTCGCCCGTGACCTCGGACGTCAGGGCGACCCCGTGGGCCGTGGTGGTCTCGGCCTTCAGCCCGACCTTGTAGGCCGGATCGGCGGCGACCTGCGCCTGGGCGGAGCCGGCGGCCTTGGCCGTACGGGCCGACTTGGTGCGGTCGGCGGGGCTGGAGAAGGTCTTGGAGCCCCTCGCCTCGGCCAGGTCCTGCTCCACGTCGGGCGCTTCGAGCCCGTGGCCCTTGCTCGGCGCGGGGTCGGCCGCGTGGGCCAGACCCGGGATGAGCGACATGCCTGCCGCGAGGATGGTCGCGGATGCTACGAGTCGGCGATGAGACACCGAGCCCCCCCAATGTCGTGTGTCTGCCGGCCCTCGAGCGGGGCCGGAGAACCCGCCGGGCCTCCCTGGCCCGCGGGTGGCCGTACGGGGCCCTCCCTGGCCCGGTGTACGGCGGGTGGTGCGCCGGGGGGAGCGGCCTGGACGGCCGCGCCCACCCCCGGGGCACCGTGATCCACTGTGGTGCACGGGGTGCGGCCGTGTCGGGCCGCCTCCGGTGCCTACGGGTGGATCAGTTGTCCATGTAGATGCCGAAGATGTCGACGATGAGGTCGATGTTGGCGTCGCTCCAGTTGAAGAAGTCGATGACGCCGGTGTTGCCGCGGCCCGCCTGCACCAGGTTCGGGACGGTCTTGTTCGCGGTGAAGTTCAGGTTCGACGAGGTCGGGATCGGCACCTCGACGTTGGTCCCGTTGTCGTAGTCCGCGATGGTGTTCGGGTCCGGGGCGACCGCAAGGAACCCGGCACCCTTGGTGTTGGTCACCGTGGTGTTCAGCACGAAGCCCGTGGTGTTCGGGTAGCCGTCGCCGAGTCCGAGCGCGCTGTAGTAGCGGCCGGGCAGCGGCTTCTTGTTCTCGCGGGTGTCCTTCACGCGCTCCGGCTCGAAGGGGAGGTAAGCGCTGACGCTGTCGGGGCTGTAGTAGCCGACGACGTCGACGATCACGTCGGCCGGGTTCCAGCCGCCGTTGCGGATGCTGATCTTGCCGTCGGTGCCGACCGGGACGATCACCGAGTTGGCGATGGTCTGGCCCGTGGTGAAGTTCAGGTTGGACGCGTTCGGCGCGGCCTTCCCGGCGGGGAAGACGGTCAGGTGGCCGTCGCTCCGCGGGTTGGTGACCGTCACGTTGAGCGCCACGGCCTTGGCCCCGGCGGGGACGCCGCGGTTGCCCGCGATCTTGGTGGTGATGGTCCCGTAGCCGGGGACCTGGCCCTTGCGGGTGCCGAGACCGTCCCGGGTGTCGACGTGGCGCTCCGGGGTCAGCGCGGTGTAGCCGCTGGAGGCGGACTGGGTGAAGTAGCCGGTGATGTCGGCGATCAGGTCGACTCCCAGCCAGCCGCCGTTGTAGAGCTCGACGTAGCCGTCGGCGCCGACCGGGACGATGACCAGGTTGGGGACCGTCTGGCCGGGCTCGAAGTTGAGGTTCGAGGTGGTCGGACGCTCGGTGCCCGAGGCGAAGGCGGTGATGTGGCCGCCGCTGAAGGTGGTGGTGACGGTGACGTTGAGGGCCACCGCGGTCACACCGGCGGGGATGGTGCCGTAGCCGCCGACCTTGACCCGCGTGGACTTGTACGGGAGGACCCTGTCCGAGCCCTTACGGGTGTCCAGCAGGCGGGTCGGGGTGTACGGGGTGAAGTCCGAGCCCTCGGTGGTGATGGCGACGGAGTTCTCGGCGGAGACGCCGTTGACGGCGTCGGTCACCTTGACCTTGACCGTGTACGTGCCGACCTCGCGGTACACGTGCTCCACGTGCGCCGCTTGGGTGCCGTGGGCGCTCGCCGTGCCGGAGGTGCCGTCGCCCCAGTCGATGGTGAGCTCGACGTCGACGTCCGCGCTCGTGACGCCCATGCTCAGTTCGAGCGAGTGCGCGTTGAACGTGGTGCCGTGCAGGGCCACCGCGAGGTCCGGGTTGCCCTCGGAGCCCGCCAGCGTGCCGGCCGCCTTGCTCTTGCCGGCGGCCGGGACCTTGACCGAGCGGTCGGCCGGGCTGTCGAACTTGGTGGTCTTGGCCTCGATGGCGGAGTCAAGATCGGGCTTGGATACCCCCTGCACCTTGCCCGGCTCGGAGTCGGCGGCGTTCGCCAGCCCCGGTATAAGAGAAATGCCTGCCGCGAGGATGGTCGCGGATGCTACGAGTCGGCGATGAGACACCGAGCCCCCCCAAATGTCTGTGCGCCCTGGAACAGGGCTGAAAGCCCGCTCAGACTACCTAACAGCCGGCCCGTGGATCACCCGGGTTTATCTGTTTGCGTTTGCACTGATTGGGGCCTGTGGTCCGATTCCTCCGGCATCCTCGCGGCCGACCGGTCTAGCGTGAGGAAAGACGTAAGGAAAGAACGGTCCGTGCGAGCGGGTGAGGCCCGCGGTGAGTGGAGGTCCGCGTGAAGGCTGGGGTACGCAAGTGGGAAGCGGTACGGGAGTTCGCCCTGGGGCTGCCCCAGGCTCGCGAGGAGTTCCCGTGGGGTCCTGAGGACTGCGTCGTGAAGGTCAACAAGAAGATCTTCGTCTTCCTGGGGAACACCGACGGCCCGTCGCCCGGGATCTCCGTGAAGCTCAAGGACGAGGCGCTGCACGGCCACGCCATGACCGCGCCGGGCGCGGAGCCGACCGGATACGGGCTGGGGAAGGCCGGCTGGGTCTCCGTGCCGCTGGGGGAGAAGGGGGCGCCCTCCGCCGAGGTGCTGTGCGAGTGGGTGGAGGAGAGCTACCGGACCGTCGCGCTCAAGCGGGATCTCAAGGAGCTCGACGCGCGCACCGCCGGACCCGGAGTCGGGGGAAACACCGCAACCGGCTAAGCGCTTGCTCTTGTGCTCAGTGGAACAGGTTCCTAGCATCACTGGTGTTACATCGGTTGTGTCACACAGTGGCGGCAGTGGTGCCACCGGATGCTGGGGGCTCGATGGCAGTGACAGGGAACGCGGCGGGGAACGTGCCGGGGAGCGGCGGGGGCCCGCTCGCGGGCGTGCGCGTCGTCGAGCTGGCGGGCATCGGGCCGGGCCCGTTCGCCGCCATGCTCCTCGCCGACCTGGGAGCCGACGTGGTGCGGGTGGACCGGCCCGGCGGCGGCGGGCTGGCCGTGAACCCGGCCTACGACATCACCAACCGCAACAAGCGTTCCGTCCTCGTCGACCTGAAGTCCGCCGACGGCCCGGCCCGCGTCCTGGACCTGGTCGAGCGCGCCGACGTGCTCATCGAGGGCTTCCGCCCCGGGGTCGCCGAACGGCTCGGCGTGGGCCCGGCCGACTGCCACGCCCGCAACCCCCGGCTCGTGTACGGCCGGATGACCGGCTGGGGCCAGGACGGCCCGCTCGCCCACACCGCCGGGCACGACATCGCGTACATCGCCGTCACCGGCGCCCTCGGCATGATCGGCAACCCGGGCGAACCCCCGGCCGTCCCCGCCAACCTGGTCGGTGACTACGCGGGCGGCTCGCTCTACCTCGTCATCGGCGTCCTCGCCGCCCTCCAGCACGCCCGCACCCCCGGCGGTACGGGCCAGGTCGTCGACGCGGCCATCGTCGACGGGACCGCGCACCTCACCGCCATGATCCACGGGATGATGGCGGCCGGCGGCTGGCAGGACCGGCGCGGGGCCAACCTCCTCGACGGCGGCTGCCCCTTCTACGGCAGCTACGAGACCTCCGACGGCGGCTACATGGCCGTCGGCGCGCTGGAGCAGCAGTTCTACGACACCTTCGTGGAGCTCCTCGGCATCAAGGACGAGGCCCCCGCCCGCAAGGACCTGGCCCGCTGGGGCGAGCTCCGCGAGGCCGTCGCCGCGCGCTTCAAGTCCCGTACCCGCGAGGAGTGGACGGCCGTCTTCGGGGGCACCGACGCCTGCGTGGCGCCCGTGCTCTCGCTGCGCGAGGCCCCGCACCACCCGCACCTGGCCGCCCGCGGCACCTTCGTCGAGGCCGCCGGCATCACCCAGCCGGCCCCCGCGCCCCGCTTCTCCGCGACCCCGGCCACCGCGGTGGGGGGACCCGCGCTGCCGGGCGCGCACACGGAGTCGGTGGCGGCCGACTGGGGCGTACCGGGGCTGATGGAGAAGGACGCCTGATGGAACTCTCGATGATGCTGGACTACGCCGCGGACCCGCGCCGCGCCGCCGACGCGGCCGCGGAGCTGGAGGCGGCCGGGCTCGACGCGGTGTGGGTGGCCGAGGCCTGGGGCTTCGACGCCCCGACGATCATGGGATACCTGGCCGCCCGGACCGAGCGGATGAAGATCGGCTCGGCCATCCTCAACGTCTACTCGCGGACCCCCGCCCTCATCGCCCAGACCGCGGCGGGCCTGGACGCGATGTCCGGCGGCCGGGCGATGCTCGGCCTCGGGGCGTCGGGCCCGCAGGTGGTCGAGGGCTGGCACGGAAAGCCGTACGACAAGCCCATCGGCCGGACCCGCGAGACGGTCGAGCTGTGCCGGCGCATCTGGCGCCGCGAGACCATCGACCACCACGGCATCACCGACATGCCGCTGCCGCCGGAGAAGGGCGGCCGGCACGGCAAGCCGCTGAAGATGCTGACCCGGCCGGTCCGCCCGGACATTCCGGTCTACGTGGCCTCGCTGGGACCGGCCAACGTGCGGATGACGGCCGAGATCGCAGACGGCTGGCTGCCCACCCTCTTCGTGCCGGAGAAGGCCGACGCGGTGTGGGGGAGCGCCCTCGCCGAAGGCGCGGCCCTGCGCGCGCCCGAGCTCGGCCCGCTCCAGGTCGCGGCGGGCGGACTGCTCGCCATCGGCGAGGACGCCGCGGTCGTACGGGACCTCGCGCGGCCGCAGATCGCCCTGTACGTCGGCGGCATGGGCGCGGTCGGCAAGAACTTCTACAACGACCTGGCCGTCGCCTACGGGTACGAGGAGGAGGCCCGGAAGATCCAGGAGCTCTACCTCTCCGGGCACAAGCGCGACGCCGCGGCCGCCGTACCGGACGAGCTGTGCGAGCTCACCACGCTGTGCGGGCCCGAGGGTTACGTGCGCGAGCGCGTCGAGGCCTTCCGGGCTGCCGGGGTGACCATGCTCAACGTCACGCCCGTGGGTCCCGAGCCTGCCCGGCTCATCGAAACCGTGAAGAACTGGCTGTAAGGAGCCGTCTGATGAAGCGCCAGCTCTTCGACGCCGACCACGAGGCGTTCCGCGAGACCGTCCGCACCTTCCTCACCAAGGAGGTGCTGCCGCACTACGAGCAGTGGGAGAAGGACGGGATCGTCAGCCGCGAGGCCTGGCGGGCCGCCGGCCGGCAGGGGCTGCTCGGCCTGGCCGTCCCCGAGGAGTACGGGGGCGGCGGGAACACCGACTTCCGCTACGCGGCGGTGATCGCCGAGGAGTTCACCCGGGCGGGCGCCGCCGGGCTCGCCATCGGCCTGCACAACGACATCATCGGGCCGTACCTGACCTCGCTGGCCACCGAGGAGCAGAAGCGCCGCTGGCTGCCCGGCTTCTGCTCCGGCGAGATCATCACCGCCATCGCGATGACCGAGCCGGGCGCGGGCTCCGACCTCCAGGGCATCCGGACCACCGCCGAGGACGCCGGCGACCACTGGGTGCTCAACGGCTCCAAGACCTTCATCTCCAACGGCATCCTCGCCGACCTGGTGATCGTGGTCGCGAAGACCACCCCCGAGGGCGGGGCGCACGGGATGTCGCTGCTGGTCGTGGAGCGCGGCACGGAGGGCTTCGAGCGCGGCCGCAACCTCGACAAGATCGGCCAGAAGGCGCAGGACACCGCCGAGCTGTTCTTCAACGACGTGCGCGTCCCCAAGGAGAACCTGCTCGGCGAGCTGAACGGCGCCTTCGTCCACCTGATGACCAACCTCGCGCAGGAGCGGATGGGCATCGCGATGGCCGGCATCGCCGCCGCCGAGTACCTGCTGGAGATCACCACGCAGTACGTGAAGGAGCGCGAGGCCTTCGGCCGGCCGCTCTCCAAGCTCCAGCACGTCCGCTTCGAGATCGCGGAGATGGCCACCGAGTGCGCGGTCACCCGTACCTTCCTCGACCGCTGTATCACCGACCACTCCAACGGGGAGCTGGACCACGTCCACGCCTCGATGGCGAAGTGGTGGGCCACCGAACTCCAGAAGCGGGTCGCCGACCGCTGTCTGCAGTTGCACGGCGGATACGGATACATGACCGAGTACCGGGTCGCGCGGGCCTTCACCGACGGCCGCATCCAGACCATCTACGGCGGCACGACCGAGATCATGAAGGAGATCATCGGGCGTTCCCTGCTGGCCTGACCTCCTCTTGATTCCTTTGCCCCTCCCCACGCCTCCGCACCCCCGAAAGGCTTGACCAGTGAGCACCGAAGCGTACGTATACGACGCGATCCGCACGCCGCGCGGCCGAGGCAAGGCCAATGGCTCCCTGCACGGAACCAAGCCGATCGACCTGGTCGTCGGCCTCATCCACGCCCTGCGCGAGCGCAACCCCGGCCTGGACCCCGGCACCATCGACGACATCGTGCTCGGCGTCGTCAGCCCGGTCGGCGACCAGGGCTCCGACATCGCCCGGATCGCGGCGATCGCCGCCGGGCTGCCGGACACCGTCGCCGGAGTCCAGGAGAACCGCTTCTGCGCCTCGGGCCTCGAAGCCGTCAACATGGCTGCGGCGAAGGTCCGTTCCGGCTGGGAGGACCTCGTCCTCGCGGGCGGCGTGGAGTCGATGTCCCGCGTCCCGATGGCCTCGGACGGCGGAGCCTGGTTCAACGACCCGATGACGGGCTGGGACACCGACTTCGTCCCGCAGGGCATCGGCGCCGACCTGATCGCCACGATCGAGGGGTTCTCCCGCCGTGACGTGGACGAGTACGCCTCCCTGTCCCAGGAGCGGGCCGCCGCCGCCATCAAGGACGGCCGCTTCGCCAAGTCGATCGTCCCGGTCACCGACCGCAACGGCCTGGTGGTCCTGGACCACGACGAGTTCGTCCGCCCCGGCACCACCGCCGACACCCTCGCCCGGCTGAAGCCCTCCTTCGCGGACATCGGCGAACTCGGCGGCTTCGACGCCGTCGCCCTGCAGAAGTACCACTGGGTCGAGAAGATCGACCACGTCCACCACGCGGGCAACTCCTCCGGCATCGTCGACGGCGCCTCCCTCGTCGCGATCGGCTCCCGCGAGGCGGGAGAGCGCAACGGACTCACCCCGCGCGCCCGGATCGTCTCGGCCGCCGTCTCCGGCTCCGAGCCCACCATCATGCTCACCGGCCCCGCCCCGGCCACCCGCAAGGCCCTCGCCAAGGCCGGCCTGACCATCGACGACATCGACCTGATCGAGATCAACGAGGCCTTCGCCGGCGTCGTGCTGCGCTTCGTCAAGGACATGGGCGTCTCCCTGGACAAGGTCAACGTCAACGGCGGCGCCATCGCGCTCGGCCACCCGCTCGGCGCCACCGGCGCGATGATCCTCGGCACCGTCGTCGACGAACTGGAGCGCCAGGACAAGCGCTACGGCCTCGTCACCCTCTGCGTCGGCGGCGGCATGGGCGTCGCCACCATCGTCGAACGCCTCTGACTCGTCCTGATCCCAGATCCCCGATCCCTGATCCCACCCCTGACACGGAAGTTGCGAACATGAGCGAGTCCACCACGATCCGCTGGGAACAGGACGAGACCGGCGTCGTCACCCTGGTCCTCGACGACCCCAACCAGTCCGCCAACACGATGAACCAGGCCTTCAAGGACTCCATCGCCGCGATCGCGGAGCGCGCCGAGGCCGAGAAGGAGTCCATCCGCGGCATCATCTTCACCTCCGCCAAGAAGACCTTCTTCGCGGGCGGTGACCTCAAGGACATGATCCGGCTCCGCCCCGAGCACGCACAGCTGGCCTTCGACACCGGAACCGCCATCAAGGCCTCGCTGCGGCGCATCGAGACCCTCGGCAAGCCCGTCGTCGCCGCCATCAACGGCGCCGCCCTCGGCGGTGGTTACGAGATCTGCCTGGCCTCCCACCACCGGGTGGCCCTCGACGCGCCCGGCTCCAAGATCGGCCTGCCCGAGGTCACCCTCGGCCTGCTCCCGGCCGGTGGCGGCGTCACCCGGACCGTCCGCCTGATGGGCATCGCCGACGCGCTCCTCAAGGTGCTGCTGCAGGGGACCCAGTACAGCCCCCAGCGCGCCCTGGACAACGGCCTGGTGCACGAACTCGCCGCCACGCCCGAGGAGATGCTCGCCAAGGCGCACGCCTTCATCGATGCGAACCCGGAGTCGAAGCAGCCGTGGGACGTCCCCGGCTACAAGATCCCTGGCGGTACGCCGTCCAACCCGCGGTTCGCCGCCAACCTCCCGGCCTTCCCGGCCAACTTGAAGAAGCAGCTGAACGGAGCCCCGTACCCGGCTCCGCGCAACATCCTGGCCTGCGCCGTCGAAGGCGCCCAGGTGGACTTCGAGACCGCGCTGACCATCGAGGCCCGCTACTTCACCGAGCTGGTCACCGGGCAGATCGCCAAGAACATGATCCAGGCGTTCTTCTTCGACCTCCAGGCCGTCAACGCCGGCCGTAGCCGTCCGCAGGGCGTGGCGCCCCGCAAGGTCGCCAAGGTGGCCGTGCTCGGCGCCGGCATGATGGGCGCCGGCATCGCCTACTCCTGCGCCCGCGCGGGCATCGAGGTGGTGCTGAAGGACGTCACCCCCGAGGCCGCCGCCAAGGGCAAGGCGTACTCCGAGAAGCTGCTCGACAAGGCCCTGTCCCGGGGCCGCACCACCGAGGCCAAGCGCGCCGAGCTGCTCGCCCGGATCACCCCGACCGCCGATCCCGCCGACGTCGCGGGCTGCGACGCCGTCATCGAGGCCGTCTTCGAGGACACCGCCCTCAAGCACAAGGTGTTCCAGGAGATCCAGGAGTTCCTGACCCCCGACGCGCTGCTCTGCTCCAACACCTCCACGCTGCCCATCACGGGCCTCGCGGAAGGGGTTTCGCGGCCGGCCGACTTCATCGGACTGCACTTCTTCTCGCCCGTGGACAAGATGCCGCTGGTGGAGATCATCAAGGGCGAGCGCACCGGCGACGAGGCCATCGCCCGCGCCTTCGACCTCGTACGGCAGATCAACAAGACCCCGATCGTGGTCAACGACTCGCGCGGGTTCTTCACCTCGCGGGTCATCGGCCAGTTCATCAACGAGGGTGTCGCCATGGTCGGCGAGGGCATCGAGCCCGCCTCCATCGAACAGGCCGCGGCCCAGGCAGGGTACCCGGCCAAGGTGCTCTCCCTCATGGACGAGCTGACCCTCACGCTGCCCCGCAAGATCCGCAACGAGACCCGCAAGGCCTTCGAGGCCGAGGGCCGGGCCTGGCCGGAGCACCCGGCCGACACCGTCATCGACCGGATGGTCGACGAGTTCGGGCGCCCCGGGCGCAGCGGTGGCGGCGGGTTCTACGCGTACGACGAGGCGGGCAAGCGCGCCGGGATCTGGCCGGGACTGCGGGAGCACTTCACCAAGGAGGGGTACCAGATCCCCTTCGAGGACATGAAGGAGCGGATGCTCTTCTCCGAGGCGCTGGACACCGTCCGCTGCTTCGACGAGGGGGTCCTGACCTCGTACGCCGACGCCAACATCGGCTCCATCATGGGCATCGGCTTCCCGGCCTGGACCGGCGGCGTGATCCAGTACGTCAACGGCTACGAGGGCGGCCCGGCCGGGTTCGTCGCCCGTGCCCGCGAGCTGGCCGAGAAGTACGGCGAGCGATTCACCCCGCCCGCCTCCCTGGTGGAGAAGGCCGAGCGGGGGGAGACGTACGCCGACTGACGGCGACTGAGAGGCAGGATCAGGAGGCGGTGTGACCGGCGGTGCGCAGCTCTGCGAACGGGCCCCGGTACGCCGCCCCGTCCAGCGTGGTCCAGCCGGCGGTGAGCCGGCCGACGGCCCCCACGGCCCCGGGGGCGTCGGCCGGCTCGTCGGTCCCGGGCCGCAGGATGCGCGTCAGGCAGAGCGTCAGGTCGGGCGTCAGGCCGAGCTTCGTGCCGGGCGTCGTGCCGGATTCCGGGGCGCCCGGCAGGCGCACGTCCGTGCCCCGCGCGGTGTCGGTGACTTCCGGCCACCCCTGGAGGGCCGCCGGCAGCCCGGGTCCCTCGTACCACGCGGTGACCGAGGGATCGCTCACCCCGCTGTCGCACTGGTCCTGTGCCACGGCGCGGCCCTGGATCAGTGCGAGCAACTGGCCCACGAGCACCGGGTCGTGGGCGCCGTCGTAGATCCAGCGGGTGCCGAGCACCCCGTGCTCGGAGGTGCCCACCAGAGCGGCTCCGGCTCCGTCGAGCGCGGCGCCGCGGTAGGTCAGCGGCACGAGGTAGGAAGTTTCCCGGCCGCCCGAGTGGTCGGTGAGCACCATGAACTCGATGCCGACCTCACCTTCCGGGTCGTCGAGCCGGAACCCGCCCGAGCGGTCGAGCTCGGGGGCGTGGCCCGTGGACGCGTACCACGGCCGGGTCGGAAGCCAGGCAGTCAGAAGCTCCGTCTTACCGGGCTTCATGGTGGTCTTGTAGATCATCGCCATGGCCTGAACCTACCGGCTCCGAGACGAAGGCAGCCCGCAATTCCTCCTTCAGCGAGCGCTGGAACGCGGTCACCAGGGCCTGCACCACCATCGGCTGCATGTGCGCGGAGAGCGCCTTCATCGACTCCACCCGCTCCGGATCGCTCTCGCCCTCCGTGAACGGCCCCCACACCTCGTCCCGGAACAGAGCGGTCAGCTGGTGCGCCGCCGTCCGCGCGTGCCCGAGGAGCACCTCGCGCGCGACCAGGATCGT
Organism: Streptomyces sp. NPDC058289; assembly: GCF_042880975.1. NCBI lineage: Bacteria > Bacillati > Actinomycetota > Actinomycetes > Kitasatosporales > Streptomycetaceae > Streptomyces > Streptomyces sp. NPDC058289. The sequence goes on along the minus strand of NZ_JBHVYI010000002.1, from coordinate 115,457 downwards.
CTCGTGGGCGATCGGTACGTCGAGCAGCGCCACCCCGAGCCGCAGCAGCCCCACGTCCACCCGGAAGCCCTCCGGGGTCGGCGTCAGCACGTTCATGGCCGTCAGCCGCCGGATGTCGGTCTCCGTCAGCGTGCGCCCGGCCCGCTTCTCCAGTTCCGCGCGCGAGGAGTCCAGCGCTGCGTCCGGGGCCCAGGTCGCGACCAGCGCGCGGTGGATGGCCAGATCGTGCGCGCTCAGGTCGTCGGGCAGGGCGTCGAGGTAGCGCTCGATGGCGGAGAGGGTCATGCCCTGGTGCTGCAACTCCTCGATGAGCGCGAGGCGGGACAGGTGCTCCGGGCCGTACTGGCCCACCCGACGGGGTCCGATCACGGGAGGGGGCAAAAGCCCGCGGGTGCTGTAGAACCGTACGGTGCGGACGGTCACACCCGCCCTGGCCGCCAGTTCGTCGACGGTCAGCGACGCCGGCTCCGGTGCCTGGGTGGTCATGGGCTCTCCGCCTTGCTCTCTGATCAGCGCGTCGACTCGGTTCGTGTTCAACAGTATTGCTGTCGCACCAACGATGTGAAACGGCAAGGAGCTGCTCATGCCCACGAAACTGCGACTGCCCGCACCTCCCGACGAGCTCACCCTGCCCGCCCTGCTGGCGCGCAATGCCGCAGAGCACGGCGACCTGCCCGCCCTCTCGTGGCGCGAGGGCCCCGACGGCACGGCCTGGACCACCCTCAGCTGGTCGGACGTCCGCCGCAAGGTGGCCGTCCTCGCCGCCGGCTACGCCTCCCTGGGCGTCGAACGCGGCGAGCACGTCCTGCTGATGATGGGCAACCGGCCCGAGCACTGGCTCACCGACCTCGCCCTGGTCCACCTCGGCGCCGTCCCCGTCACCGTGTACGGGACCTCCGCGCCCGAGCAGATCGCCCACATAGCCCGCCACAGCCGGGCCCGGCTCGCCGTGGTCGAGGGCGCCCGGGAGCTGGCCCGGTGGGAGCCGCTGCTGAGCGACCCCGGCACCCCGCTGGAACGGCTCGTCGTGGCCGAGGCCCCCGAAGCCGGCCCGCACTCGACCTACGGGTCGGTGTACGCCGGCGGCGCCCGGCTGCACCGCTCCGAGGCCTTCGAGAAGGCCTGGCGGGAGTCCCGCTCCGAGGACCCGCTGACCGTCGTGTACACCTCGGGCACCACCGGCGACCCCAAGGGGGTGCGCCTGACCCACCGCAACATCGTGCTCCAGTCCGTCCGCCTCGACGGGCACATCGAGCTGCCCGAGCACGCCGAGCACCTCTGCTACCTGCCCTTCGCGCACATAGCCGAGCGGATCCTCGGCATCTACCTCCCGCTCCTGCGGGCCGCCCACGTCCGGCTGTGCGCCGATCCGGCCGCCGTATCGGTCGCGGTGCGCGAGCTGCACCCGGTGCAGTTCTTCGGGGTGCCCCGGGTGTGGGAGAAGCTGGCCGCCTCCGTACGGGCTGTGCTCGGGCGGCTGCCCGAGGAGCAGCGCAGCGCCATCGAAGCCGCCAACGACCTGGCGCGGGAACGGGCGGGCCACCGGGAGCGCGGCGAGGAGGTCCCGGCCGGGCTCGAAGCCTCGTACGCCGCGGCCAAGGAACGGGTGCTGGATCCGCTGCTGACGCTGGCCGGGCTGGACCGCCTGGTCTGGACGGCCAGCGCCACCGCGCCGATGCCGATCGACGTGGTCCGCTTCTGGGCGGGCTGGGGGATCACCATCATGGACGCGTGGGGGCTGACCGAGACCTCCGGCGTGTGCACCGTCAACAGCCCGGACGGCTTCCGGCTGGGCTCCGTGGGCCGCCCGATCCAGGGGCTGGAGCTGCGGATCGCCGAGGACGGGGAGATCTTCACGCGCGGGGAGACGGTCTTCGGCGGGTACCTCCTCCCGGACGGTTCGGTGGAGAGCGCCTCCGACGCGGAGGGCTGGTTCCCGACGGGGGACATCGGGCGGCTCGACGAGGCGGGGTTCCTCTGGCTGACCGACCGCAAGAAGGAACTGATCATCACCTCGAACGGGAAGAACGTCTCGCCCGCCCTCGTGGAGAACACCGTCAAGGAACACCCGCTGATCGGGCAGGCCCTGGTGCACGGCGACGGCCGCTCCTACCTGGTCGCCCTCCTCGTCCTGGACCCCGAACTCGGCCCGGCCTGGGCGCAGGCCCGCGGCATCGAGGCCGCCACGCCCGCGGAGCTCGCCGCGCACCCGGCCGTACGGGAGGAGATCGCCCGGGCCGTCGCAGCCGCCAACGCCCGGCTCAACCGCACCGAGCAGATCAAGCGCTACCGGCTGCTGACCGGGGAGTGGGGTCCGGAGTCGGGGGAGCTGACCCCGTCCCTGAAATTGCGCCGCCGGGTGGTCCGGGAGAAGTACGCGGAGCTGATCGAGGGGCTGTACACGGAGCCGTACGACGCTTCGTAGGAACATACGTCACACGAACGGCCCTGCCCGGTGAGCGGATGGACGCTCACCGGGCAAGGGTGAGGAAATGTGTATATGCCCTGAACTCGCCACGCCGCCCGGCAAGGGCGGCTGACCGCCCATGGGTGTGCTGCAAGACCACCCCGAACTCGCGCTGTTCCTCTGCCTCGCGGCCGGCTACCTCCTCGGCAAGGTCCGCGTCGGCCCGATCACCCTCGGCGGCATCTGCGGCACGCTGATCGTTTCGCTGCTGCTCGGCGCCTGGGCCAAGATCGAGATCGACGCCGACGTGAAGACGATCTTCTTCGCGCTCTTCATCTTCGCCCTCGGCTACATGGCCGGACCGCAGTTCTTCGCCAACCTCAACCGCAAGAGCATGCGCTTCTTCGCGCTCTGCTTCATCGAGCTGGTCAGCGTGCTCGGCCTCGCCTACCTGCTGGCCAAGGTCTTCGACCTCGACGTCGGCACCGCCTCCGGCATCCTTGCCGGCGCGGCCACCGAATCCGCCGTGGTCGGCACCGCCACCGAGGCGATCGGCAAGCTCCCCGACCTGACCGCGGACCAGATCTCCACGTACCAGGGCCACGTGGCCACCGCGTACACGGTCTGCTACCTCTTCGGCCTCGTCACCATCGTCATCTACACCAGCCAGATCATGCCGATGCTGCTCCGCATCAACCTCGCGGACGCCTCTCGCGCGCTGTGGGAGAAGATGCGCGGCTCGGGCGGCGGCCTGGAGAGCGACGAGCGCGAGGCGCTGCCCGGCCTGGTCGGGCGCACCCACCTGGTCACCCTCGCCGACGGACGCACCGTCGGGAACCTGGAGGCGGCCTTCGGCGGCGGGGTCACGGTGGAGGCCGTCCGGCGCGGCTCCAAGGACCTGACCCCCGCCCCGGACCTCGAACTCACCCTCTCCGACCTCGTCCTCGTCGTCGGCCGCCGCTCCGAGGCCATCGCGGCGGGCCGGGCCATCGGCCCGGAGACCCCCGGCATCCCGGGGGTGGACACCCCGCTGGCCACTCGCCAGGTCGCCATGACCGACCCCTCGGTCGCCGGCAAGTCCCTGGACGAGATCCGCGCCACCCACGCGGAGTTCGCCCGCAGCGGCGTGTACGTGACCGACGTACTGCGCGGCGAGCAGCACCTGCCCGCCAACCCGGACACCGTCGTCCAGCGCGGTGACGTCATCACCCTCGTGGGCGCCCGCTCGGGCCTGAACCGGATCGTGGAGAAGATCGGCACGGTGGCCAAGAACGACGCCACCGACTTCATCTACCTCGGTCTCGGCATCGCGGTCGGCTCGCTCATCGGCCAGCTCGTGGTCCGCCTCGGCGGGGTCCCGCTCTCGCTCGGCACCGGCGGCGGCTGCCTGATCTCGGGTCTGCTCTTCGGCTGGTTCCGCTCCCGCCGGCAGACCTTCGGCGCCTTCCCGCCGCAAGCCGCCACCACCATCAAGGACATGGGGCTCGCGGTCTTCATCGCCTGCACCGGTCTGACCTCGGGCCCGCAGGCCTGGCCGCTGCTCAAGGAGTACGGGGCCCTGCTGCCGTTCGCCGGGATCGCCATGGTCCTCGTACCGGCCACGATCTCGCTGTTCGTCGGGCGCAAGCTCCTGAAGATCGAGAAGCCGCTGCTGATCGGCGCCATCGCCGGACAGCAGTGCTCCACACCGGCCATCACCTCGGTCACGCAGGTGGCGCAGAGCTCGGTACCGATGCTCGGCTACACGATCACCTACGCGCTGTCCAACTTCCTGCTCCCACTCACCGGACCGATCCTCGTCGGGATCCTGGGCGCCTGACGGCGCCCCGCCACGCCTCCAACCCACCCCGGACGGCCCTCACATGATCGACTTTCTCAACAGGAACATCTTCCAGCCGCACCCCGAGCTCCTGGTCTTCATCACGGTCGCGCTCGGCTTCCTCGTCGGGAAGCTGCGCTGGAAGGCCATCGGGTTGGGCGCCGTCACCGGCTGCCTCGTCGCCGGACTCGTCCTCGGCGCCCAGTTCAAGGTCACCATCGACGGGACCGTGAAGAACCTCTTCTTCACGATGTTCCTCTTCGCCCTCGGCTACAAGGTCGGCCCGCAGTTCTTCCGCGGCCTGAAGAAGGACGGCCTCCCGCAGGTCCTCAACGCCGTCGTCGTCTGCGTCACCGGCCTGCTGGTTTCCTGGGGGTTCGCCTCGATGCTCGGCTACGGGCCGGGCCTGAGCGCCGGTCTGCTGGGCGGCGCGCTCACCCAGTCCGCCGTCATCGGCGTGGCCCAGGACGCCATCGGAAACCTGCCGGGCCTCTCGCCCGACCAGATCAAGGAGCAGGAGAACCTCGTCGCCGTCGGCTACGCGGTCACCTACCCCCTCGGCACCATCCTCTGCGCGATGCTCCTGGCCAACGTGCTGCCCCGGCTCTACCGGCGCAACCTGGCGGCCGAGAGCGCCCAGATCGCCAAGGAGATGGACGCTCCCAGCGACAACCCCGACCTGCACGAGGGGTACTACGAGATCGTCCTGCGGGCCTACACCATCCAGCGGCCCGATCTCGTCGGACGGACCATCGACGACTTCGAGAACCAGCAGAAGGCGCTGGGCCACCGCATTTACCTCACCCGGGTCCGCCGGGACGGGAAGATCATCGACCACACGCAGCAGACCACCCTGCTCGCGGGCGACGTCGTCGCCGTCAGCGCGCTGCGCGGCTCCCTGGTCGACTTCGACGCCCGCACCCACATCGGCCCCGAGGCCGACGACGTGGAACTCCTCGGCTACCAGACCGAGACGCTGCACGTGGTCGCCTCGGAGAAGGAGCAGCTCGGCAAGACCATCGCGGAACTGCGCGCCGAGCCGTTCATGGTCGGGGTCTACATCGACAAGCTCTACCGCTCCGGCACCGAGTTCCCCTACCGGCTCGCCACCCCGCTGGAGCGCGGCGACACCCTGGTCCTGTCCGGCCCGAAGCGGCTGGTCGACCCGGCCGGCAAGGCCATCGGCAAGCCGGTGCCCACCAGCTTCGCCACCGACATGATCTGGGTGGGCCTGGGCATCTTCCTCGGCGGCTGCCTGGGCATCCCGGCGCTCACCGCGGGCGGGGTCCCGATCTCGTTGTCCACCTCGGGCGGCGCGCTGATCATGGGCCTGGTCTTCGGCTGGATCCGGGGCAAGTACCCGACGTACGGCAACGTCCCGCCCGGCGCGCAGTGGTTCATGGACACCCTCGGCCTCTGCCTCTTCGTCGCGGTCGTCGGCATCAACGCCGGGCCCAGCTTCACCAGCGGGCTGGCCACCGCCGGCTGGGGGCTCCTGCTCTTCGGTGCCATCGCCACGCTGATCCCGCTCCTGGTCGGCTTCCTCGTCGGCCACCACGTGCAGAAGATCCGCTTCCCGATCCTGATGGGCGTCCTCGCGGGCGGCCAGACCACCACGGCGGCGATCGGCGCGGTCAACGAGCAGTCCAAATCGCAGGTGCCGACGCTCGGTTACACGATTCCCTACGCCATCAGCAACGTGCTGCTGACCATCTGGGGCGCCGTCATCGTCATCCTCAACCACTGAACTACAGCCCTGAGCCACCCCTCGACGCAAAGCCCCCTCTAGCCAAAGGAAGCCACCGTGCCGCAGACCACCTTCAGTCGCGAGGAGATCCAGTCCTTCGCCCAGCTCAGCCCGTTCGAGCTGAAGGACAAGTTCATCCAGCTCGCCACGGCCGCCCAGGCCGACAAGCCGGGCCAGAAGGACACCACCGCCCGCGCCATGCTCAACGCGGGCCGTGGCAACCCGAACTGGATCGCCACCGGGCCGCGCGAGGCCTTCTACGCACTGGGCTACTTCGCGCTGGACGAGTCCCGCCGGGTGTGGACCGCCGACAACCTCGGCGGGATGCCGGAGAAGAAGGGCATCGGGGAGCGGTTCGATTCCTGGGCGCGGCGCCACCCTGACCTGCCGGGCGTGGAGATGCTGTCCGCCTGCGTCCAGTACGCCCTGTCGCGCTGGCCGTTCGACAAGGACGCCTTCGTGCACGAGCTGACCGACTCCATCACGGGCGACAACTATCCGGTCCCGGACCGGATGCTGACCCACGCGGAGCACATCGTGCGCGGCTACGTCGCCGACGAGATGTTCGCCAAGAAGCCGCCGGAGGGCAACAAGCTGTCGCTGTTCGCGACCGAGGGCGGCACCGCCGCCATGTGCTACATCTTCGACTCGCTGATGAAGAACGGGGTCCTGAAGAAGGGCGACAAGATCGCCCTGATGACCCCGGTGTTCACCCCGTACATCGAGATCCCCGAGCTCGACACCTTCGAGTTCGAGGTGGTCAACGTCTCCGCGAGCCTCTTCGCCGAGACCGGCGTGCGCCAGTGGCGCTACCCGGAGGAGGAGGTCGCCAAGCTGGCCGACCCCTCCGTGAAGCTCGTCTGCCTGGTCAACCCGTCCAACCCGCCCTCGCTCGCGCTGAGCGAGCGGGTGGCGAACCAGATCAAGGACATCGTCGCCACCAGCAACCCCAACCTGCTGATCGTGACGGACGACGTGTACGGCACCTTCGTGCCCGGCTTCCGCTCGATCGCCGCCGACCTGCCCCGCAACACCCTGCTCGTGTACTCGTACTCCAAGCACTACGGCTGCACCGGCTGGCGGCTCGGCGTCATCGGGCTGCACGACGACAACGTCATCGACGAGATGGTCGCGGGCTTCCCCCAGGACCAGAAGGACCGGCTGGCCAAGCGCTACGGCACCCTCAGCCTGGAGCCGGAGAAGATCCGCTTCATCGACCGGCTCGTCGCGGACTCCCGTTCGGTGGCCCTCAACCACACGGCCGGCCTCTCGCTGCCGCAGCAGACGATGATGGTGCTCTTCTCGCTCTTCGACATGCTGGACGAGGGCCAGGCGTACAAGGAGCGCATCCGGCAGATCGTCCACCGCAGGCTCGACCTGCTGCTGGAGGGCGCCCAGATGAAGATCTCCGAGGACGACAAGCGGGCCGGGTACTACATCGAGCTCGACCTGTTGGCCGAGGCGGAACGCGTCCACGGCAAGGACTTCGCGGACTTCCTGGAGAAGAACTACGAGCCCGTCGACCCGCTGTTCCGGCTCGCCGAGCAGACCTCGGTGGTCCTCCTCAACGGCGGCGGCTTCGACGGCCCCCAGTGGTCGGTGCGCGTCTCGCTGGCCAACCTCGACGACCTGGACTACCTGAAGATCGGCCACCACCTGCGGGCGATCTTCAACGACTACGCGAGCGAGTGGGAGCGGTCGAAGGCCAACGGCTGACGTCTGGCGGCTGACATCTGACGTCTGACGTCTGACGGCTGGCGTCTACGGCCGGAGGAAAGGGGGTGCCCGCCGGATCGCGGCGGGCACCCCCTTTCGGTGTGGCGGATCAGCGGTGGGTCAGCGACCGATCAGCGGGTAGTGGTCGGAGAGGTTGGTGTACGTGTAGGAGGTGCCCCAGCTGGAGACCGTCCAGGGCGCCGACTGCTCCAGGACGACGTTGTTCTCCCAGTTCGCCGGGCGGGCGTTGCCCTTGCGGTAGAGCACGTAGTCCAGGTCCTCGCGCGGGTCGGTCGGGTAGCGGTACTTCGCTATCGAGTTCAGCGCGGTGTCGAAGGAGTACGTGTGCCCCGTGCGGGTGTCGGAGTCCGCCAGGTCGGCGTTGGCCAGCATGGTGGCGAGCTCCGGGGTGCGCGAGTCGACGTTCATGTCGCCCGCCACGATGACCTGCTCGCTCGCCGGGATGTTCTTGCCGTCCAGGAACGCGTCGATGTTCCGGAACTGGCGGGCGCGCATCTCCGCCGCCTCGCCCGCGCCGCAGCCGGGGTCGGTGGACTGGGCGTGCGTGCCGACCACGTGGACCTTGGTGCCGTTCACGTTCAGCACGACATAGGCGAAGCCCTTGTTGGACCACCAGTCGGCGCCGCAGGCGTCCTTGTAGACCACCTGCTCCTTGCGCACGATCGGCCACTTGCTGAGGATCGCGACGCCGCCGTCCTCCGGGGTGGTGGAGGAGTAGGCGCCGCCCGTGGCGTCCCAGCCGCTCTTGCTCCGGCCCACGATCGGGGTCTGGTACGGGTACTGCGCCGCCGAGTTGGCCTTCAGCGCGTCGGAGGCCGCGTTGTCGAAGGCCTCCTGGACCACGACCACGTCGTGGCCCTGGTACCAGGAGGCCTTGGGGATCTCGGCCGCCCGGTGGTCCTGGCCCCAGTTGGGGTACAGGCTCTTGCTCATCAGGAACGCGTTGTACGACAGGACGCTGAGGCGCGGCGTGGCGGCGCTCTCCGCGGCGGTGGCGGCCGGAGCCGTGGTCGCCACGAGCGATCCGACGGCGATCGCGGCGACGGCCGCGGCAGCGGTACGGGCCCTGCGGGGCTGGATCTGGGGCATGGAGGTTCCCTCGTTCCTGTGGGGGAAGATCGGCTCCGCCATCCAAGCAGCCAGGGTTACTTCGCGGTAACACCTGTGACACGGGTTTCTGGACGCAGTGCTACTTCTTCGGTGTTTCCGCAGCCGGACCTCGGCCGGGCCGGCGGTCTTCGTCCTGCGCAGAGGTCCAGGTGAAGCCGTCGATACCGCCCGGTCCGGAGGGACAGGTTCATGGCCGCGGGATGCACCATCCACAGGGCCGGGCGGAAGCCTCGGGACCCCCTGCATACTGGGAGAACGGCTGGTCGACACCCTGGGGGCACAAGGATGGGCACGAAGCGAAGCGATCCCGAGCCCCCGCCGCCCGGCGGAGTGCTCTGGACCATCGCCGGAGACGTCCGCGCGCTGCTCATGCTGCCCGCCGCCTTCACCATGCAGGTCGCCCACCCCGCCATCGGCGCCGGGGTCGACGAGCACTCCGTCTTCCGCACCGACCCCTGGGGCCGCGGCGAGCGCTCCCTGCGCTCCGTCCAGCTGTGGGTGTACGGCGGAGCCGACGCCGCGGCCGAAGGGCGCCGGGTGCGCCGCCTGCACAAGGAGATCCAGGGCACCGACACCCGGGGGCGCCGCTACCACTCCCTCGACCCGGCCTGCTACGCCTGGGTGCACGCCACCGGCTTCCCGGTCTACCTCTACGCCGGGCGCTACCTGCTGCGCCCCTTCACCCCGGCCCAGGAACGGCAGCTCTACCGCGAGTGGCTCCAGGTCGGCCGCATCCTCGGTCTGCACGACCGGGACATGCCGCAGACCATCGAGGAGTACTGGCCGTACTACCACCGGATGCTGGCCGAGGAGATCGAGCCCACCAAGGTCGCCCGCGAACTCCTCGCCACCGACGCGCCCTTGCCCCGCCCCACCGGAGGCCCGCTGCCGGTCCGGATCCTGCTGCGCCTGACCTGGCCCGTCCTGCGGGCCGCCTTCCTGCACTTCCGGGCCTTCGTCACCGCCGGCTACATGCCGCCCGAGGCGCGCGCCGCCATCGGCCTGGAGTGGACCCCGGCCCAGGAACGCCGCCTGCGCCGGTTCAGCACGGCCCTGCGCCTGCTCGTACCCCTCCTGCCGGAGCGCCTGCGCTACCTCCCGATCGCCCGCGCGGCCCGGGCGCGCGTACGCGCCGCCGCCCGCTGAGGGGCGACGGCGCGCAGCTTCGTACCGTGGTGGGTCAGTGGTCGTCGTGCACGGTGTTCGTCGCGGCGATCTTCTTCCAGGACTTCGGCTCCGCCGCCGGCTTGGCGGCCGGGGACCGCAGGGTGCGGGTGCCCGGAGTCGCGGCCGGCAGCTTCTTCGTCGTGTTCAGCGCCGAGGCGTCCGGCTTGCCCGGGGTGTACAGCCAGGTCTCGAAGAGCTGCGCGAGCGGCTGGTTCGAGACCTTCTCCGCGTAGCGGACGAAGTCGCCGACCTTGGCGTTGCCGTAGGCCCGCTCGGTCGGCCAGCCCTTCAGGATCTGGAAGAACTTCTCGTCGCCGATCTTGTTGCGCAGCGCCTGGAGGGCGATCGCGCCGCGGTCGTAGACGGCTCCGTGGAACTGGTTCTCCGGACCCGGGTCACCAGGCTTGACCTGCCAGAACGGGTCCTCGGCCGGCCGCAGCCCGTACGCCCAGTCGGCGAGCTCCTGCGCGGTGCCCTCGCCCTCCTTCTCCGACCACAGCCACTGGCTGTAGCGGGCGAAGCCCTCGTTGACCCAGATGTCCTTCCAGCCGTCGACGGACACGCTGTCCCCGTACCACTGGTGGGCCAGCTCGTGCACGACCACGGACACGTTCGCACCGTTGGCGAACTGTCGGGGGCTGTAGAACGGCCGGGTCTGCGTCTCCAGAGCGAATCCGCTGGGCACGTTCGGCACGTACCCGCCGAGCGCGTTGAAGGGGTACGGCCCGAAGACCCCCTCCAGCCACTCGGCGACCTCGCCGGTCCGCTCCACGCTGGCGCGCGCCGCGCCCGCGTTGTCGCCGAGGTCCTGGCTGTAGGCGTTCAGGATCGGCAGCCCGCTCGCCGTCTTGTCCGTGGTGATGTCGAACTTGCCGATGGCCAGGGTGGCGAGGTACGTGGCCTGCGGCTTGTTCGAGCGCCAGTTGTACCGGGTCCAGCCCAGGCGCGAACTCTGCGACTGCAGGACGCCGTTGCTGATGGCCTGGGTGCCGTCGGGCACGTTCACCGACACGTCGAAGGTGGCCTTGTCGAGCGGGTGGTCGTTGCTCGGGAACCACCAGACCGCCGAATCGGGTTCCTGCGCTGCGACGCCGCCGTCCGGGGTGCGCTGCCAGGCCGACCAGCCGTCGACCTTGAACTCCGACGGCTTGCCCGCGTACTTGACGACCACGCTCGACTGCCGGCCCCGCTGTAGCGGGGAGGCCGGGGTGACCTCGAGCTCCGAGGTGCCCGACTTGGCGAACTTCGCCTTGACCCCGTTGACCCGGATCTCGCTGACGTCCAGACCGAAGTCGAGGTTGAAGCGGGACAGGTCCTGCTTGGCCGTGGTGAGCAGGGTGGCGGTGCCCTCCAGCAGGTCGGTCTTCGGCTGGTACTGGAGGCGCAGGTCGTAATGGGACACCTCGTACCCGCCGTTGCCGCTGGCCGGGTAGTAGGGATCGCCGATACCCGGTGCGCCCGGAACGGAACTCGCCGCCGACGCCGGGATCACCAGCAGAAGGGAGGCGGCGAGCACGCTCGGAGCGATGACTTTGCGGTGCACCTTGAACTCCAAATGGGTAGGGGAGTGGCTTCCGTTCGACCGTATTCACCCCCGGGACCCCACGTCATGTCCATGGCCCCTCCTGTCACACGATCGCCATGCGTCTGAAAAACGCCCGTGCGGAACACGTCCGGTCCGGACGCCGGCGACACCCCGCACCGCCCCCGGCCTGCGCGGATCGATGTCCGGATCTGCGGCTCGGCCGTCATTGCCCGCGCGTGCGCGGCCTCCTAGCGTTGACGTCGTGGCCCCGCGTCGGCCGCACCCCACCCCACCCTCGTGAGAAGGCACCCCCATGACCACCACCACCCTGCGTCAGCTCAACGGCTTCGACGAGACCCCCGCGACCTTGGAGAACGCGGTCCTGGTCCTGGTCGACTACCAGAACACCTACACCGGCGGCGTCATGGAACTCGACGGCTGGGAACCCGCGCTCGCCTCCGCCTCCCGGCTCCTCGCCCGGGCCCGCGAGGCCGGCGCCCCCGTCGTCCACATCCGCGACGGCGGCTACGGCGTCGACACCGAGCCGGGCATCCTCCACGCCTCCGTGGCCCCCCGGGCCGGCGAGGCTGTCGTCACCAAGTCCGTCCCGAACGGGTTCCACCGGACCGATCTCCACGAGATCATCGAAGCCACCGGCCGGAAGAACCTGATCATCGCCGGGTTCATGACCAACATGTGCACCCTGTTCACCACCGAGGGCGCCTTCCTGCACGGCTACGCTCCCACGGTCGTCGCCGACGCCTCGGCGACGCGCGCGCTGGAAAGCCCGGCGGGCGCCCTGACGGCGCAGCAGATCCACCAGGGGGCCCTGGCCACGATCACCGAGCTCTACGGCGTCGTCGTCGCCACGGGAGCCGAACTGAAGTAGCACCGGACCGCCCCTCTCCGACAAGGCCTTGCCGGAGAGGGGGCTTCCGCGCCTCGGGCCGGGTAGCCTTCCGGCCCCTGCCACCGAGGAACGGATCCACACCGTGCGGAACAGAGCTGAGGTCATACCGACCGTCGTCGCCGTCCTGGCCGGCCTGGGCGTGGTGACCGGCGGGATCATCTGGGCATCGAGGGCGGCCTATTCCCTAGACGGCGGGTTCGAGAGCGAGGACCAAGACCTCTCCGTCCTGTTCGTCGACCTGCCGCTGATCCTCATCGGCGGCCTGCTGATCCCGGCGGCCGCGTACGCGGTGGCCCGGCATCGCCGCGGCGTTGGCATCGTCCTCGCCCTGGTGGCGACCGGTCTGGCGGCGTGGGGGCTGATGAGCTGGTGGACGCCCCAGCAGGGGCCCGACGGCTACTACGAGCCCGGCATGTAGCGGAAGGTCCCTCTCCGTCACCGGTTCACCAGAGGTGCGGCGGCCCGCTCTTCTCTCCATACCAAGCAGTCGTTAGCCTGCCCGCATGACTCTTCCGGAGCGCGCCGCCCGTAGCTGTTGGCACGGGGCGATCAACCCGCTGCACTCGACCATCTACTTCTCGCCCGACCTCGGCAAGGAGTTCGCTGCCCTCGGGATCACCGACCGAAACGCCGTCAACCTCGCCTCCCGCTCCGCGGCCATGGGTGCGGTCGGCGCGGGCACGGTGACGGCCACCTTCTACAACTACCGCCACGACCTCGTCGCCCGGCACCTGCCCGCCGTCTGGGACACCGCCACCCCCGCGCAGGTCCTCGCCGCCCGCCTGCGGGCCGTGGACACCACGCTGCGCCGGCTCCTCGGCGACGAGACGATCGCCTCCCCGGAGGTCGCCGAGGCCGCCGGGCTGGCGATGCGCGCGGCCGAAGCCTGCACGCGGCACGCCCGTACGCTCTACTCGGCCCACGCGGACCTCCCCGTACCCGAGGAACCGCACCTCAAGCTGTGGCACGCCACCACCCTGCTGCGCGAGCACCGCGGCGACGGACACCTGGTCGCCCTGCTCACCGTCGGCCTGGACCCGGTCGAGGCCCTGATCAGCCACACGGCCAGCGGCCACGGCATGACCCCGAAGTACCTCAAGTACATCCGCGGCTGGGAGCAGTCCGACCTGGACGCGGCCGCAGGCCGACTGCGCGAGCGCGGACTGCTCGACTCCGATGGCGAGCTCACGCCCGAGGGCGCGGCGCTGCGCGAAGCGCTGGAGGCGGAGACGGACCGCCTGGACGAGGCTCCGTACGAGCACCTCGGCGCCGCCGGAGTCGCCCGGCTCGCGGAGATCGGCGGTGGTTTCACCGTGCAGGCCTTCGTCGCCGGAGCCTTCCCCGGGGACCTCATGGGCAAGGCCTGAGACCGGACCGGGCCCGGCTCCCGACGTCCGCCGCCGCCACCTGCCACAATTGGCAGCCTTCCGACGCAGCACGCAGCACGCAGCACGCAGCACGCAGCACGCACCAGCATCACGCATACGTACGAAGGCAGGCGGGACCGCACAGTGACGATGTCCATCGAAGGCAGGATCGCCGAGGAGCTCGGCGTACGGGAGCGGCAGGTCAAGTCCGCCGTCGAGCTGCTCGACGGCGGCTCGACCGTGCCGTTCATCGCGCGCTACCGCAAGGAAGCGACCGAGATGCTCGACGACGCCCAGCTGCGCACCCTGGAGGAGCGCCTGCGCTACCTGCGCGAGCTGGAGGACCGGCGCGCGGCGATCCTCGACTCCGTACGGGAGCAGGGCAAGCTCGACGCCGAGCTGGAGGCCCGCATCAACGCGGCCGACACCAAGGCACGGCTGGAGGACATCTACCTCCCCTTCAAGACCAAGCGCCGCACCAAGGCCCAGATCGCCCGCGAGGCCGGCCTCGCGCCGCTCGCCGAGGGGCTGCTGGCCGATCCCTCGCAGGAACCGGCCGCGGCGGCCGCCGCGTTCGTGGACGCCGACAAGGGCGTGGCCGACGCGGCCGCCGCCCTGGAGGGCGCCCGCTCCATCCTCACCGAGAAGTTCGGCGAGGACGCCGACCTCATCGGCGAACTGCGCGAGCGCATGTGGGGCCGCGGCCGGCTCGCCGCGAAGGTCCGCGAGGGCAAGGAGGAGGCGGGCGCCAAGTTCGCCGACTACTTCGACTTCACCGAGCCGTTCACCGCCCTCCCCTCGCACCGCGTGCTCGCCATGCTCCGCGGGGAGAAGGAGGACGTGCTCGACCTCACCTTGGAGCCGGAGGAACCGAGCGAGACCCCCGGGCCCTCCACCTACGAGGGCATGGTCGCGCGCCGCTTCGGCATCAACGACCGCGGCCGCCCCGGCGACAAGTGGCTCGCCGACACCGTCCGCTGGGCCTGGCGGACCAAGATCCAGGTGCACCTCGGCATCGACCTGCGCTCCCGGCTGCGCGCGGCCGCCGAGGACGAGGCCGTACGGGTCTTCGCTTCCAACCTGCGCGACCTGCTGCTCGCCGCACCCGCCGGCACCCGCGCCACGCTCGGGCTGGACCCGGGCTTCCGCACCGGTGTGAAGGTGGCCGTGGTGGACGCCACCGGCAAGGTGGTCGCCACCGAGGTGATCTACCCGCACGTGCCCGCCAACAAGTGGGACGACGCGCTCGCCAAGCTGGCCCGCCTGGCCAAGGAGCACGCGGTCGAGCTCGTCGCCATCGGCAACGGCACCGCCTCCCGGGAGACCGACAAGCTCGCCGCGGACCTCATCACCCGCAACCCCGAGCTGAAGCTCACCAAGGTGATGGTCTCGGAGGCCGGCGCCTCCGTGTACTCGGCTTCCGCCTTCGCCTCGCAGGAACTCCCCGATATGGACGTGTCGTTGCGCGGTGCGGTCTCCATCGCCCGGCGCCTGCAGGACCCGCTCGCCGAACTGGTGAAGATCGACCCGAAGTCGATCGGCGTCGGCCAGTACCAGCACGACCTGTCCGAGGTGAAGCTCTCACGTTCGCTCGACGCCGTGGTCGAGGACTGTGTGAACGGTGTCGGCGTCGACGTCAACACGGCCTCCGCGCCGCTGCTTTCGCGCGTGTCGGGCATCAGCGGCGGACTCGCCGAGAACATCGTGGCGCACCGCGACGCCAACGGCCCCTTCCGCAACCGCAAGGGGCTCAAGGACGTGGCCCGGCTGGGCCCGAAGGCGTACGAGCAGTGCGCGGGCTTCCTGCGGATCCGCGACGGGGACGACCCGCTGGACTCCTCCAGCGTGCACCCCGAGGCCTACCCGGTGGTCCGCACCATGGGCAAGACGGCGGGCAGCGAGGTGGCGGCCCTGATCGGCAACAGCGGCGTGCTGCGCTCGCTGCGGCCGGAGCAGTTCGTCACCGAGGCCTTCGGCCTGCCGACGGTCACGGACATCCTGCGCGAGCTGGAGAAGCCGGGCCGGGACCCGCGGCCCGCGTTCAAGACGGCGACCTTCAAGGAGGGCGTCGAGAAGATCGGCGACCTGGCCCCCGGGATGATCCTGGAGGGCGTGGTCACCAATGTGGCCGCCTTCGGCGCCTTCATCGACATCGGCGTCCACCAGGACGGGCTGGCGCACGTCTCGGCGCTGTCGAAGAACTTCGTCAAGGACCCGCGCGACGTGGTGAAGCCGGGCGACATCGTCCGGGTCAAGGTCATGGACGTGGACATCCCGCGCAAGCGGATCTCGCTGACGCTGCGGCTGGAGGACGAGGCGGAGCGCGGCGGCGGCGCCGACGGCGGCGCCCCGAGGCAGCGCGAGGAGCGGGGCGAGCGGCGCGGCGGCGGCCGGCCCCCGCAGCAGCGCGGCCCGGGCGGCCAGGCCGGTCAGGGAGGCCAGGGCGGCAGCGAGCGCGGCCAGGGCGGCTCCCGGGACGGCGGCAAGGGCCGCCGCCAAGGCGGTCAGGGCGGCCAAGGCGGTCAAGGAGGCGGCGGCCAGCGCCAGGGCGGCGGCGCTCCGGCCCCCGCCAACAGCGCGATGGCCGACGCCCTGCGCCGCGCGGGGCTCAGCGGCCCCGACGAGCGGGGTGGCCGCAAGCGCTAGCCGTTCGTGACAGTGCGTGCCGGATTGGCTGAATAGGCACCCGACATGGGGACATACCTTGCCAACTCAGCCGGATGATCTGTAGGCATGACGGAACGCCCGTTCGTCTTTCGGCGAGCGGGCTTCCGTTTTCCCCCTCGGGACCGCACTCCCGAGGTCGCCTTGAAGGCAAAGGACGTCATGCCCCTGCCCACGCACGCCTATCATCGTTGCCCGAGAAAGGGTCCGAAGAGGGAACACATGCGCCACCCTCAGCCCAGTCTGCGCAAACGGTGCGAGGCGATTCTCGGCCGTCTTGACCTGAGACACCCCTTCTCGCTCGACGGACTGTGCGAGCGGATAGCCGAGCAACGGGGCCGCCCCATCCGGCTCCACCCGCTGCCCAAGGAGGCGGCGGAGTCCGGAGTGTGCGGACTGTGGGTCGGCACCGCCGACGTGGACTACGTCTTCTACGAGGCCCAGACCACCCCGCTGCACCGCGAGCACATCGTGCTCCACGAGATCGGCCACATCCTCTTCGGGCACCACTCGCTGGAAGCCCCCGTCGAGGACTCCCCGGGCGCCGGCGGGGCGGACGGACCCGTCCCCACCGTGCTCGGGCGCACCAACTACACCACCCGCCAGGAGCGGGAGGCGGAGATGCTCGCCAGCATGATCCGCATCCGCACCGGGACCCGCGGCCCGCACCTCGGCCACGGCGCCGCAGGCCGTGACACGCTCTCCCGGCTGGAGTCGGCGATGGGCTACGAGCGGCGCGGACGGGGGCCCGTCCACCGTGGCTTCTGATCTGATCGCCTTCGGCGACGCCCTCGCCGTCCCCGGCGTCGTGTGCCTCTGGATCGCCGTCCTGCTCCGCGCGCCCGGAGCCCTGCGCGCCCCGCACCAGCGGGGCCTGTGGCTCGCCGTGGCCACCGCCGCGGCCGCGATGACCCTGAACCTTCCCGACGTCGTCGCCTACGCCATGGGTCGCGACCCGGAGTACGCGCACACCATCGGGCTCGTGCGCAACCTCATCGGCGTCCTCTCGGCCGGCGCCGTGCTCTACTTCGTGGCCGCCGCCACCCGGGGCCGACGGCTCCAGATCGCCTCCGGCGCCGGCACGGTCCTCTGGCTGACCGTCCTCGTCATCCTGGACACGGCCGCGCCCGACCACGGCACGCACACCATCCCGCCCGTCGGCGACCCGGTGCCCTCCCTCGCGTACTGGCTGGTGCTGATCTCCGCCCACCTGATCGCCAACACCGTCTGCGTGTGGGTCTGCTGGCGCTACAGCCGCCGTGCCGAGAGCCGGGGCCTCGCCGCCGGACTGCTGCTGTTCGGCCTGGGCACCGCGCTCGCCGGGGTGTTCTGGTTCGTGTACCTGCTCAAGGCGCTGTTCGGCTTCACCTGGGCGATGCCCGCCAACCCGCTGCTGATGAACGTGCACGGACTGCTCCGCGCCGCCGCGATCCTCGTCCCGACGCTGTTCACCTTCCGCCGCACGGCCGCCGACACCGCCACCGCCTGGCGGCTGTGGCCGCTCTGGCGCGACCTGGTCCACGCCGTCCCGCACGTCGCCCTCAACGAGCCGCGCGCCGGCCGGGTGCTGGAACTGCTGTGGCCGCCGGTCCCGCGCAACCTGCTCGTCTACCGCAAGGTCATCGAGACCCGCGACGCCATCCTGATCCTGGGGGAGTACGTCGCCCCCGGCGTGCCCGAGCTCGCGCGCAGCCACGTGGCCGGCAGCGGAGTGCCCGAACAGCGGGCCAGTGCGGCCGCGCTGGCCTGCGTACTGAAGGAGGCGCGGCAGGCGAAGCTGGCCGGGATCCCGCAACAGCGGTCCGACGAGAACGCCTTGGAGCTGCCCGCAGCCCTCCAGACCTCGGCCGAGGCAGGGGACCTGGAAGGCGAGGCCCGCTTCCTCGTGGACGTGGCCCAGGCCTACGCCTCACCGGCCACGGCCGGCTTCACCGCGTGAGCCGCGCAAGCCGCGCAAGCCGCGCGAGCCACGCGAGCACGCAACACGCCCGACAGCCAGGAAGAGAACGTCTCTTGACCACCACCGTACTGATCACAGGGGCCAGCGCCGGACTGGGCGCGGCCTTCGCCCGCGGCTTCGCCGCCAAGGGCTGCGACCTCGTCCTCGTCGCCCGCGACAAGGACCGCCTCGAAGACGTCGCCGCTGACCTCGCCCGGGAATTCGGCTCCGTCTGCGAGGTGCTCCCCGCCGACCTGCTCGACGCGGGCGGTCTCGGAACCGTCGCCGAGCGGCTCGCCGACCGGGCCCGGCCCGTCGACATCCTGGTCAACAACGCCGGCTTCGGACTCCCCGCGCCCTTCCCGTACAACCCGGTCGAGGACGAGGAGCGGATGCTCGACCTGCTCGTCAAGGTGCCGCTCCGGCTCACCCACGCGGTGCTCCCGGGCCTGCGCGAGCGCCGCCGCGGCGCGGTGCTCAACGTCTCCTCGGTGGCCGGACTCCTGCCGACCGGGACCTACGGCGCCGCGAAGGCCTGGATCACGGCCTTCAGCGAGTCGCTGCGCGTGGACATGGAGCCGTACGGGGTCCGCGTGCTGGCGGTGGTCCCGGGATTCACCCGCACCGAGTTCCAGGAGCGCGCCGGGATGGACGTCACCGCCCTGCGCGACGCGGTGTGGCTGGAGCCGCGCGACGTGGTGGCCAAGGCGCTGAAGGACCTGGCCCTGCGCCGCCCGGTGAGCATCACGGGCCGGCACTACCGGGCGTACGCCCTGGCGGTCCGCCACCTCCCGCGGGCCTTCGTGGCCCGGAAGATGGCCCGCAAGCGGCGGGCCCCGGCGGACCGGCCGGACGGGAGCTGACGCGGGCGTCGCGGCAGCCCGGTGCGCGGCCCTGTGACAGGGTCGCGCACGCCTGGGTTGGAGGGCGAGTCAGCAGTCGCCGTGGTTGTAACCTCCGTAGCCGTAGTCGTCATCGTCGTCCCACCAGCCGCCGTGGTGCCAGCCGTTGTCGTCGTCGTGGTCCCAGCCGCCGGCGACGTAGCTCACGTGTTGGGCCGGGGTCGCCGCCGAGGCGGTACCCGCCGTGCCCAGTGCGGCTCCGCCGGCCATCAGGAGACCGGCAGCGGAGACGGCGAAGAGGCGCTTCGCTCTCAGTGCAAACATGAGAATTTTCCCTTTCCTTCCACCCTCCTCGAACCTCTCCGAGGCAGAAGGGTGGAACCGCGGGCTGCGTACGAATACACGCAACGCGGAATCGGATGCAGGGCCGCCGAATATGCGGAAGCACGTGTCTGCCTACCCTGGCGCCGTGGAACGGCCGGCCATGGGGGTGTGCTCCGCGGTTGCGGCTCTCACCCACAAAGGCTAGTCGGGCTCGAGCCGGTCGGCATCTTGGGCGGGCTCCGGTCTAGAGCTCGGTGACCTTGCCGTCCGCGACGTGCATGCGGCGGGTCACCTGGACCGCGTCGAGCATCCGGCGGTCGTGGGTGACCAGCAGCAGGGTGCCCTCGTAGGACTCGAGAGCGGACTCCAGTTGCTCGATCGCCGGCAGGTCGAGGTGGTTCGTCGGCTCGTCCAGCACCAGCAGGTTCACCCCGCGCCCCTGGAGCAGCGCCAGGGCCGCACGGGTGCGCTCGCCGGGGGAGAGGGTGGCCGCCGGGCGGGTCACGTGCGCCGCCTTCAGGCCGAACTTGGCCAGCAGGGTGCGGACTTCGGCCGGCTCGGTGTCGGGCACGGCGGCGCAGAAGGCGTCGATGAGCGGCTCGTCGCCCAGGAACAGGCCGCGGGCCTGGTCGACTTCGCCGACCCGTACGCCAGAGCCGAGGGTGGCGGAGCCGGCGTCCGGGGCCAGGCGGCCCAGGAGCACGGCCAACAGGGTCGACTTTCCGGCCCCGTTGGCGCCGGTGATGGCGACCCGGTCCGCCCAGTCGATCTGCAGGCTCGCCGGTCCGAAACCGAAGTCACCGCGCTGGACCACCGCTTCGCGCAGGGTGGCGACCACGGAGCCGGAGCGCGGGGCCGCCGCGATCTCCATGCGCAGCTCCCACTCCTTGCGCGGCTCGTCGACCACTTCGAGCCGCTCGATCGCGCGCTGCGTCTGGCGGGCCTTGGAGGCCTGCTTCTCGCTCGCGTCGGCGCTGAACTTCCTGGCGGCCTTGTCGTTGTCGGTGGCCTTGCGCTTGGAGTTCTTGACGCCCTTGTCCATCCAACCGCGCTGCATCGCGGCCCGGTCCTCCAGCGCGGAGCGCTTGTCGGAGTACTCGCCGTACTCCTCGCGGGCGTGGTTGCGGGCCCGCTCGCGCTCCTCCAAGTAGGCGTCGTAGCCGCCGCCGTAGAGGTTGATCTGCTGCTGGGCCAGGTCCAGTTCGAGGATCTTGGTGACGGTGCGCGTGAGGAACTCGCGGTCGTGGCTGATGACGACGGTGCCGGCGCGCAGTCCCTTCACGAACTGTTCCAGGCGCTCCAGACCGTCGAGGTCCAGGTCGTTGGTGGGTTCGTCGAGCAGGAAGACGTCGTAGCGGGACAGCAGGAGCGAGGCGAGGCCGGCGCGGGCGGCCTGGCCGCCGGACAGCGCGGTCATCGGCAGGTCGAGGCCGACGGACAGCCCCAGGTCGTCGGCCACCTGCAGGGCCCGCTCGTCGAGGTCGGCCCCGCCGAGGTTCAGCCACCGGTCGAGGGCGTCCGCGTACGCGTCGTCCGCGCCGGGGGTGCCGTCCACGAGACCCTGCGTCGCCGCGTCGAGCTCGGCCTGGGCCGCTGCCACACCGGTACGGCGGGCGAGGAACTCGCGGATCGACTCGCCGGGGCGCCGCTCGGGCTCCTGGGGCAGGTGGCCGACGGCCGCGCTGGGCGGGGAGAGGCGCAGCTCACCGGTCTCGGGGGTGTCCAGCCCGGCGAGCATCCGCAGCAGGGTGGACTTCCCGGCGCCGTTGACGCCGACGAGGCCGATGACGTCGCCGGGGGCGATGACGAGGTCGAGATCGGCGAAGAGCGTGCGCTCACCGTGCGCGGCGGTGAGCTTCTTGGCGACGAGGGTTGCAGTCATGATCTGCCGATTCTATCCGCGGCCCGGCCCTCGCTTCCCCGCCCCCGCCCCCCGACCCCGGGCCGGAGCCGGTCAGGTGCCGAGGAGCCGCAGGGCCGCCCACAGCGCCGCCACCGCAGCCGCGAGCGCCGGCACGGTGGTCAGCAGCCCGAGCCGGGTGAAGTCCCGGAGCGTCACCAGATCCGCGCCGCCGCCGCCCCCGTGCAGGATCCGCCGCCAGAGCAGGGTGGCCAGCGAGCCCGCGTAGGTCAGGTTCGGCCCGACGTTCACCCCGATCAGCACCGCCAGGACCGGCCCCGCGCCGCCGGCCGAGGCCACCGGGAGCAGGGCCAGTACCGCGGGCAGGTTGTTGATCAGGTTGGCCAGTACGGCGGCCACCGCCGCCACCCCGAGCAGCGCCGGCAGCGAATCCCCCGCCGGGGTCACCCACTCCAGCCCGTCCCCGAGCCCGTGGTCCACGACCGCCCGCACCACCACCCCCAGTGCCAGCACGAACAGGCAGAAGGCAGGCGCCGTGGAGCCCAGGATCGCCGTCGGCGTGGTCTCCCGGCGCCGCAGTGCCCGTACGGCCAGGACGAGCGTGCCCGCGAGCGCCGCCCAGGCGGGGCTGGCCCCCGACAAGGAGGCGAGGGCGAAGCCGGCCAGGGTCAGCGCGAGCACCGCGGCCGCGAACCGGGGCAGCGGTACCTGCTCCCCGGCCTGCGGTATGTGCTCCGGGGGCGCCGCCAGGTCACCGCGGAAGTAGCGCCGGAACACCGCGTACTCCACGCCGATCGCCGCCAGCCAGGGCAGGGTCATGAGCGCGGCGAACCGGGTGAAGGAGAGCCCGCTCGCCGCGAAGGCGAGCAGATTGGTGAGGTTGGAGACCGGCAGCAGGAGCGAGGCGGAGTTCGCCAGGTGCGCGGTCGCGTAGACGTGCGGACGTGGCCGGGCCCCCAGCCGGGAGGCGGTCGCGAGCACCACCGGGGTCAGCAGCACCACGGTCGCGTCCAGGCTCAGCGCGGCGGTGACGACCGAGGCGACGGCGAACACCCCGCCGAGCAGAGCCACCGGCCCCCGCCCGGCCGCCCGCCGGGCCACCGCGGCGCCGGCGGCCTTGAACAGCCCCTCGTCGGCGCAGAGCCGGGCCAGCGCCAGGATCACCGCGAGGAACCCGACCACCGGCAGCAGCTCACGGGTCTGCGCCCACGCGTCGGCGGGCGGTACGACGCCCAGCACGACGAGCAGCCCGGCGGCGGGCACGGCGGCCGCGGCCTCCGGCAGCCCGCGCGGGCGCAGGACGGCGAAGGCCAGCACCCCGAGGAGGAGGGCGGCGGACAGACACGCGGCGGCGACGGGGTACAAGGACGGGCTCCGGAGCGAAGGGGACAAGAGGGGAGGGCGTACGGGGGCGCGGTGGCGGGGCGCCGGCCGGCGGCGGGCGAGGACAGGATCGCACCGGGACCTGCATGGCCGGATAGGAGGGGTACGCGTCATTGCAGCCATCGCGCTCGGTGTCACACGATGGGGCCATGTCGTCGCGAAACGTGCTCGTCGTCCTCTACGACGGCGTGCAGAGCCTGGATGTCACGGGGCCCATGGAGGTGTTCTCCGGCGCCGACCGCCACCCCGGACCGGTGCGGTACGCGCTCCGCACCGTCTCACCGGGCGGGTCCCCGGTCCGCACGAGCAGCGGACTGCGATTGGTCCCGGACGGGGACCTGGAGAGCGAGCGCCCGGGCGCCGGGACCACCCTGCTGGTGCCGGGAGGCAGGTACACGGGGGACTTCGCGCCGGAGATCACGGACTGGCTCCGCACGTACGGAGGCTCCGCGGAGCGGCTGGTGTCGGTGTGCACCGGCGGCCTGCTGCTGGCCGAGGCCGGGCTGCTGGACGGACGGCGCGCGACGACCCACTGGTACGTGTGCGAGCGGATGGCCCGGGCGTACCCGGCCGTCACCGTGGAACCCGACCCGATCTACGTCCGCGACGGGCCGGTGGCCACCTCGGCCGGGGTCACGGCGGGCATCGACCTCGCGCTGGCCCTGGTGGAGGAGGACCACGGGCGGGAACTGGCGCTGTCCGTCGCGCGGCACCTGGTGGTCTTCCTGCGGCGGCCCGGCAACCAGGCGCAGTTCAGCGCGCAGCTCGCGGCGCAGACGGCGCTGCGGGAGCCGCTGCGGGAGGTGCAGCACTGGATCACGGAGCACCCGGGAGAGGACCTGAGCGTGGAGGCCCTCGCCGCACGGGCCGCGCTGTCGCCCCGGCACTTCGCGCGGGCCTTCCGGGCGGAGACGGGGGTGACACCGGGCCGGTACGTGGAGCGGGTACGGGTCGAGCACGCGCGGCGGCTGCTGGAGGAGGGCGGCGAGGGCATCGCCCAGGTCTCCCGGGCCTGCGGCTACGCCAACCCGGAAGCCCTGCGCCGCGCCTTCGTGAAGACCCTGGGCCAACCCCCGGCCGAATACCGCCGCCGCTTCGGCACCCCGCCGCAGCCGACCCCTGAACCCTGACCCCCAGGAACCGAGCCCGACCAGGCCCCGACCACACCCCGCCGGGCCCCGGCCGAACCCGGGCCGCGCCCCGCCCGAGCCCGACCACCCCGCCGTGCAACCGCCCCGCCCCGACCACCGCTCCGGAGGAGCCATGCAGATCGCCGTCCTGCTGTTCGACGGATTCACCGCCCTCGACGCCATCGGTCCCTTCGACACCCTCGGCCGTCTCCCGGGCGCCGAGACCGTGTTCGTGGCCGAGCGGCCGGGACCCGTACGGACCGACCAGAACGCGCTCGCACTCGCCGCCTCCAAGGGCCTCGACGAGGTGACGCGGCCGGACATCGTCCTGGTGCCCGGAGGGCCGGCCACCGACCGGGAGATGAAGAACCCCGCCCTCCTCGACTGGCTGCGGACCGTAGACGCCACCACCACCTGGACCACCTCGGTCTGTAGCGGCTCGACCCTGCTCGCAGCCGCCGGCCTCCTCGACGGGCGCCGGGCCACCGGCCACTGGCTGTACCAGGACAGGTTGCCCCCGTTCGGGGTGGAGCCCGTCTCGGAGCGGGTCGTCTTCGACGGCAAGTACGTCACGGCCGCGGGGGTGTCCGCGGGGATCGACATGGGGCTCGCGCTCCTCGGCCGCATCGCGGGAGACGAGTACGCGCAGACCGTGCAGCTGATGACCGAGTACGACCCGCAGCCGCCCTACGACGCGGGCTCCCCGGAGAAGGCGCCCGCCCACATCGTCGCGCTGCTCCGCTCGGTCACTCCGAAGGCGGAGTCCAGGTGAAGGCGGGCGCGCGCCGCTCCAGGAACGCGGCGACCCCCTCCGCGATGTCGCCGCTCGCGGCGGCCTGCGCCGCCCAGTACGCGTCCCGGTCCGTGCGGCCGTCCGTGAACTCCTTCGCCGAACTCTGCGTGAGCTGGGACCGCGTGGCCAGGATCCGAGTGAACTCAGCGACCCGCTTGGCCAGTTGACCCGTCGGCAGCAGTTCGTCCAGCAGTCCGGTGCGCAGCGCCCGCTCCGCGTCGATCAACTCGGCGGAGAAGAGGAGGTACTTGGCGGCCGACGGGCCCACCAGGGACGCGAGGCGCCGGGTGGACGAGGCCGGGTACACGATGCCCAGCCTCGCCGGCGTCACCCCGAAGGAGGCCCCCTCCTCGGCGAAGCGCAGATCGCAGGCGGCGGCCAGCTGGCTGCCGCCGCCCACGCAGAACCCGCGGATCGCGGCCAGCGTGGGCTTGGGGAAGGCGGCGAGCGCCTCCTCCGCCGCCACGGCCAGGGCCTGCGGGTCGTCGTCCCCGGTCAGCGAGGAGATGTCGGCTCCCGCGCAGAAGGTCTCTCCGGCCCCCGTCAGGACCAGCACCCGTACGGCGGGATCCGCCGCGAGCCCGGCCAGCAGCTCCGGCAGCCCGCGCCACATCGCGGCCGTCATGGCGTTGCGCTTGGCGGGGTGCGAGATCACGACGGTGGCGACCCCGTCGGCGACGGAGGAGAGCAGGGCGGCGTCCATGCGCCGGATGCTATCCCGGACGGTCAAACCTATGATCAAGAGACCGGCCACCGGCAGCTCGGTGGACCGGCAGGCAGTCGCGGGGTCCGAGGGTCCGTCGGGGGCAGCGAGGAGGTGGCGCGTCCATGGGCGCAGACCGTGCAGACCGTGCAGGCCGTACGGGTCCACAGGCCGTGAAGGCCGACAAGGAGAAGGTCAGCCGCAGCTTCGCCTGGATGGCCCTGCTCGGGGCGCTCCTGGTGGTGGCCGGGCTGGTGGGCCTCGTCTACACCGGCGTCGCCACCCTGACCACGATGTTCCTCTTCGGCTGGCTGTTGCTGTTCGGCGGCGTGGTGGGTCTGCTCCAGGCGATCCAGTCCCGCAAGAGCAACTACTTCTGGCTCGCCGTCATCGTCGCCGCGATCAACATCGCGGCCGGTTTCGTGATCCTGCGCCGGCCGGAGGCGAGCGCGGAGGCGCTCACCATGTTCGCCGCGCTGCTGTTCCTCACCGGCGGGGTGTTCCGGCTGGCCGGGGCCGTCGTGGTGCGCGGCGCGCACCTCGGGCTGACCCTGGTCCAGGGCGCCTTCGGCATCCTGCTGGGCCTCCTGATCCTCGCGAACTGGCCCGGCAGCAGCCTGTACGTGATCGGAGCGTTCTTCTCCCTCGCGCTGCTGTTCGACGGCCTGAGTCTGATCGCCGTGGGCATGGGAGCCCGCCGCATCCTGGGCTTGGTCAGGGACGACGAGGTTCCGGTGACGCCGGGAGGGGCGGGAGTGGCCGCACCCGAGACGCGCGAGGCGGCCGAGAAGCGGCCCCCAGAAGATCAGGAACGGTCGAACAACTGACTCTGTCATACGCCAGTGGTCAGAAAGTGTCCGATTGATGCTGACTTCTGGTCAGTGGTCCGGCGCGGAGCGGTCCGGTCCCCACTCTTGACGTGTGCAGACGATCGAGCGTGAAGACGGGGGCCGGGAGATGGATGTGAGCGGGAGCGTCCCGCCAGTCAAGGGGGAGGAGCCGGAGGTCGCGGCTGCCCCCCTCGCGTACGAGGGAGTGTGGCGATTCACGGCACCCGCAGTAGAAGAATCCGTTCCGCAGGCCCGCCGTGCGGTCCGTGACCTGCTCGGCCGGCAGGAGGTGCCGGCCGACCGGGACCTGGTCTACTCCCTGCTGCTGATCGTCTCCGAACTGGTGACGAACTCGGTCCGGCACGCGGCCCTGCTCTCGCCGGAGGTCGCGGTGGAGGTCGCCATCGGCCGGGAGTGGGTACGGGTGGCCGTCGAGGACAACCACCCGTACCGCCCCAAGGCGCTGGAGGCCGATTTCGGCCAGACCGGCGGCCGGGGCCTTCTCCTCGTCCGGGAGATCACGCTGGAGGCCGGCGGGGTCTGCGACGTGGAGCACACCTCCACGGGCGGCAAGGTGATCTGGGCGGCGCTGCCGCTCACCACGGCCCTCGCGTCACCCGCGGCCACTCCGACCTCGGCGGTCTGAATACCCGCGCGGGGCCGCCACCGAATGCCACCGACCGCCACCGGCCGCTGCCGACCGGGGCCGGCTGCTACCAGCCCGCCGCGTCGCCCGTCAGCTCGCGGATCGCGGGCCGGGCCGCGTCCAGCACGGTCGTGAACCAGGCCGAGAACGGGACCTCGGCGTGCCGCTTCGCGAGTTCCTCGGCGGTCACGAAGGCGGTGTCCGCGATCTCCTCCGGATCCGGCCGCACCGACCGCTGCGCGAGTCCCACGAACAGGTGGTTGTACTCCTGCTCCACCAGCCCCGACGCCGGGTCCGGATGGTTGTAGCGGACCGTCCCCGCCTCCGCGAGCAGCGAGGGCGACAGCCCCAGCTCCTCGTGGGTCCGCCGGGCCGCAGCCGCGAACGGCGACTCCCCGGGGTAGGGGTGACCGCAGCACGTGTTCGACCAGACACCGGGGGAGTGGTACTTCCCGAGGGCGCGCTGCTGGAGCAGCATCCGGCCCTGCTCGTCGAAGAGGAACACCGAGAACGCCCGGTGCAGCTGACCGGGCGCCTGGTGAGCGGCGAGCTTTTCCGCCGTACCGATGGTGTTGCCGGACTCGTCGACCAGTTCGAGCATGATCGGTTCTTGAGCGCCGGTGCCGGTGGTCGCACTGTTCGCGGCGGTGGCTGGTGTGGTCGGCATACCCATCCTTCGCTTCGGACTTCGGCTTTCAGTCTGCCGTACAAATGGGGATTGCCCCCACTTCGGTGATCCGCGCATGTCCGCCCCCCGCCGCGTGATATGCGGCGAGGGGCGGAACGTGCGGATCGGTCAGTTCACCCGGCCGCGGGCCGGACCCGGCATCAAACCCCGAACGGGGCCGGGTACTTGATCGTGCCCGCGGGAACCGGCACCGAATCGTCGAGCACCAGCGCCATCATGGCCTCGTCGGGCACCTCGAAAGGCGCCTTGATCCCGAAGCGCGAAGCCGGCACGAACCCGAAGCGCCCGTAGTACTCGGGGTGCCCGAGGACGAGGACGAGGTTCTCCCCGCGCTCCGCGGCCGCCGCGAGCAGCGCCCGTACGACCGCGCTGCCGGCGCCCGAGCGCTGGACCGCAGGAGCCGCGGCCACCGGGGCGAGAGCGAGCGCCGGCACCCCGTCGACCGTGCACCGGGTCAGCAGGGCGTGCGCCGCGACCGACCCGTCCGGGGCCTCGGCCACGTAGGAGAGGCCGGGCAGCCAGGAGCCGTCGGCGCGCAGCGCGTCCACGAGGTCGGCCTCGGCCGGGGTCTCGAAGGCGGCGGAGTGCACCGCGTGCACGGCGGCCGCGTCCCCGGCCGCCTCGGGGCGGACGGGCCGGCCGCCGCCGTCCCCGGCCGTCACCGGCCGCAGGACGTAGGCGGTGTACCCGTACTCGTGCCCGTGCCGCTCCCGCACGTCGATCTCCTCGCGTACGAAGCCCAGCGCAGCCGCGGCTTGGGGACCCGAGGGTTCCGGAGCCGCGGCGACCCGCTCGCCGAGCGGGCCGTAGTAGGCCGCCCAGTCGGAGTCGGGCTGCCGGTGGATTCCGAGCACCCGGTAGCCGGCGGCCTGGATCGCGGCCAGGTTGCGGGCGGTGGAGCGCAGCGCGTAGTGCGGGTCCCAGAAGGCGCGGACCCCGGCGGACGGTTCGTCGACGGTCCATTCGCACTCGCTCAGCACCAGGGTGCCGCCGGGGGCGAGCAGACGCTTCCACCGTGCGAGCGCGGTGGCGAAGCCGATGTTGTAGGCGGAGCCCTCGGCCCAGACGAGGTCGAAGGAACCGTCCGGATGTGCGAGGTCGCCGATGTCCGCCTTGACGGCGCGGACGCGATCGGTGAGCCCGCGGGCCGCGGCGGCGGCGCGGAGCTCGTCGAGGAAGCCGTCGTGGAGGTCGACGGCGGTGACGTCGCCGCCGAGGCCGCCCGCCTCGGCGGCGAGCAGCAGTGCGCTGGGGCCGGGACCGCAGCCCAGGTCCAGGGCGCGCGGCCGCTCGGGCAGCGGTCCGCACAGGGACAGCAGGTGGCGGGTGGTGGCCTCGGAACCGGGGGACTGCCGGGGCAGGCCGCGGTGCAGCTCGAAGAACGCCTCGAAGAACAGGTCGCTCTGGGTGCTGAAACCGGTGGTGTGGGAGTTGCTGGTGTTACCGGTGTTGTCGGTCAACGTGAACCCTTGAAAGGGGGCTCCGGCCGACGGGGGTGATCGGTGTGATCAGACCCGGCCGGACGCCCGGAAGGAGAGGGGGATGTACCGGAGTGCGCTGCGCTGGGCGGCGACGCCTGCGACGGTCATCAACCCCACCTCTTTCTTTCTTTCGTCACATCTCGTGTGACATTCGGGCGATCGGGACGCTTGTACGGCATTCGTACGCGTCTGCGGCCAGCCTAACAGCCACGGTGCCGACGGCGGTTTGTGATCGCTGCTTCCGATCGTCAATGATGATCGCCACAGGGCCGACAGGCCCGTGATTTTCGGCTTATCGGAGCGTAAACGGGCGGTGAACCCCCGCTTCCGTTCATCCGATAGCCTCTGCCGACGTGCCGCCGGGCCACCCGGCGCCCGTTACCCGTGTGCGTGCAAGGAGTGAGTTCGTCTGCCGACCGTCATCCTTACCGGCCTGCCGGTGCCCGGATCAACGCTCGCCGGCGAGCTGCGCTCCCTCGGCTTCGAGGTCCGCCCCGCGGCCACCCCGTCGGAGGCCGCCGCCGCGCTGGCGCTCGTCCCCGCCGACCAGCGGGTGGCCGTCGTGGACGGGGAGTTCGTCGGGCACGTGCACGCCCTGCGGCTCGCGCTGACCGACCCGCGGTTCGACGCCTGCGCCGTCACCGGGGCCCTCGCAGTCCAGCCCGGCGCCCGCGCGTCCCTGGACCGGGCCGCCGCGAACGACGTGTACGCCCCCGTGGGCGACGGCCCGTACCCCGACCGGCTCGCCGCCGCCGTCGAGGCCGCCGGCGCCCCCGTGCACCGCCCCGAGCTGGGCACCCTCGTTGCCGCCGTGCCCGCCACCACCGCCGAGCGCGCGACGGCCACCGCCGCCGTCGCGGCCGTCGACGACGAGGCCGTCCGGCTGCGCACCGCCGTGAAGTCCCGCGACGGGTTCTTCACCACCTTCTTCATCAGCCCGTACTCGCGCTACATCGCCCGCTGGTGCGCGCGCCGCGGACTGACCCCCAACCAGGTCACGACCGCCTCGCTGATCACCGCGCTGATCGCGGCCGGCTGCGCCGCCACCGGCGACCGCTGGGGCTACGTGGCCTCCGGCGTGCTGCTGCTCCTCTCCTTCGTCCTGGACTGCACGGACGGGCAGCTCGCCCGCTACTCGCTCCAGTACTCGACGATGGGCGCCTGGCTCGAC
Source organism: Streptomyces sp. NPDC058289 (assembly GCF_042880975.1). Lineage (NCBI taxonomy): Bacteria > Bacillati > Actinomycetota > Actinomycetes > Kitasatosporales > Streptomycetaceae > Streptomyces > Streptomyces sp. NPDC058289. The sequence goes on along the minus strand of NZ_JBHVYI010000002.1, from coordinate 85,213 downwards.
GCCACCTTCGACCGCGCGAAGGAGTACTCCTTCTACGCGGGCCTCGCGCTCGGCGCCGCCCGGAACGGCGACGACGTCTGGGCCCTGGCCCTCGGCGCCATGATCCTGATGACCTGCCGGCACGTCGTGGACTTCGCCTTCAACGAGGCCAACCACGACGCCACGGCCAATACGAGCCCCACCGCGGCGCTCTCCGACAAGCTGGACAGCGTCGGCTGGACGGTCTGGGTCCGGCGCATGATCATCCTGCCGATCGGCGAGCGCTGGGCCATGATCGCGGTCCTCATCGCCTTCACCACCCCGCGGATCGTCTTCTACGCCCTGCTCGTCGGCTGCGCCTTCGGCGCGCTCTACACCACCGCCGGCCGGGTCCTGCGCTCCCTGACCCGCAAGGCGAAGCGGACCGACCGCGCCGCCCGGGCCCTCGAGGACCTGACCGACACCGGCCCGCTGGGCGAGCTGATCGCCCGCGGCCTGCGCAGGCTGCCGCACTACACCGCGCCCGCGTTCATGGTGAGCGGGGTGGGCTCGGCGGTCATGCTGCTCGTCGCCGCACGGGAGACGTCCTTCGGCAGCCACGTGCCGATCCTCTTCGCCGGGCTGTACGTGCTGACCGCCGGAGCCGCCGTCGCGATGCCGCTCAAGGCCCCGCTGGACTGGCTGCTGCCGCCCGTCTTCCGGGCCGCCGAATACACCACGGTCCTGATCCTCGCCGCCAAGGCGGACGTCCCCGGGGCCCTTCCCGCGGCATTCGGACTGGTCGCGGCGGTCGCCTACCATCACTACGACACGGTCTACCGCATCCGCGGTGGCACCGGCGCGCCCCCGCACTGGCTGGTGCGGACGATCGGCGGGCACGAAGGCCGGGTTCTGTTGATCACGGTCCTGGCCTCCGTCCTGGCGTCGCGCGCCGTGGACTTCCCCGTCGCGCTCACGGCCCTCGCCGTGTTCGTGGCACTCGTGGTGCTCGTGGAGAGCATCCGCTTCTGGGTTTCCTCCGGGGCACCCGCCGTACATGACGAAGGAGAACCAGCATGATCGGCCTCGTCCTCGCTGCCGGAGCCGGACGCCGCCTGCGTCCCTACACCGACACCCTGCCCAAGGCCCTCGTGCCCGTCGGACCAGAAGGTGCCGAAGAGAGCATCACGGTCCTCGACCTGACGCTCGGCAACTTCGCCGAGGTCGGCCTGACCGAGGTCGCCATCGTCGTCGGCTACCGCAAGGAAGCCGTGTACGAGCGCCGGGAGGCCCTGGAGGCCAAGTACGGCGTCAAGATCACGCTGATCGACAACGACAAGGCCGAGGAGTGGAACAACGCCTACTCCCTGTGGTGCGCCCGTGACGTCCTCAAGCAGGGTGTGATCCTCGCCAACGGCGACACCGTCCACCCGGTCTCCGTCGAGAAGACCCTGCTCGCCGCCCGCGGCAAGGGCCAGAAGATCATCCTCGCCCTCGACACGGTCAAGAGCCTGGCCGACGAGGAGATGAAGGTCATCACCGACGGTGAGAAGGGCGTTCAGCGGATCACCAAGCTGATGGACCCGGCCACCGCGACCGGTGAGTACATCGGCGTCACCCTCATCGAGCCGGAGGCCGCCGAGGCGCTGGCCGAGGCCCTGAAGACCACCTTCGAGCGCGACCCCGACCTCTACTACGAGGACGGCTACCAGCAGCTCGTCAACGACGGTTTCACCATCGACGTGGCCCCCATCGGCGACGTCAAGTGGGTCGAGATCGACAACCACGACGACCTCGCCAAGGGCCGGACGATCGCATGCCAGTACTGACGAGGCTCATCCCCTCGCCCGTCGTCGTCGACATCAGCCGCGGCGCGATGGACGACCTGGCCGGCCTCCTGGCCGACCAGCGCGTCTCCGCGTCCGGCAAGCTCGCGATCGCCATCAGCGGCGGCTCCGGCGCGGTGCTGCGCGCCAAGCTGGAGCCCGTGCTGCCGCACGCCGACTGGTACTCCGTCGTCGACGGGACCATCGACTCCGCGGTCAAGCTCGCCGATGACATAAAGGGGAACCGCTACGACGCCGTGGTGGGCCTGGGCGGCGGCAAGATCATCGACGTGGCGAAGTACGCCGCGGCGCGGGTCGGGCTGCCCATGGTGGCCGTCGCCACCAACCTCTCGCACGACGGCATCTGCTCGCCGGTGTCCATCCTGGACAACGACAACGGCCGGGGCTCCTACGGGGTGCCCATGCCGATCGCGATGGTCGTCGACCTCGACGTGATCCGCGAGGCCCCGGCGCGGTTCGTCCGCGCGGGCATCGGCGACGCGATCTCCAACATCTCGGCCATCGCCGACTGGGAGCTCTCGCACCGCCTCAACGGCGAGCCCGTCGACGGCCTGGCCGCCGCCATGGCCCGTACCGCGGGGGAGTCCGTACTGCGCCACCCCGGCGGGGTCGGCGACGACGAGTTCCTCACCGTGCTCTCCGAGGCGCTGGTCCTCTCCGGCATCGCCATGGCGATCAGCGGGGACACCCGCCCCTCGTCCGGCGCCTGCCACGAGATCAGCCACGCCTTCGACCTCCTCTACCCGGGACGCTCCGCGCTCCACGGGGAGCAGGTCGGCATCGGCGCGGCCTTCGCGATGCACCTGCGGGGGGACACGGACAAGTCCGAGCTCTTCGTCCGGGTGCTGCGCGGCCACGGCCTGCCCGTGCTGCCCGAGGAGATCGGGTTCAGCGTGGACGAGTTCGTCGCGGCCGTCGAGTACGCCCCCCAGACCCGTCCGGGACGCTTCACGATCCTGGAACACCTCAACCTGTCCGCAGCCGAGATCAGGGACGCTTACGCCGACTATGCCAAGACCATCCGTAGCTGAACTCCGGCCCGTCGTTCACCCGGCGGGCGTCAAGGACCGGGTCAGCGGCGAGCACTGGGGCGGGCGCCTCTACATGCGCGAGATCTCCCTGCGCATCACCCGCCTCCTGGTCACCACCAAGGTCACGCCGAACCAGCTGACCTACGTGATGACCCTCGCCGGAGTCCTCGCCGCCCCCGCCCTGCTCGTGCCGGGCGTCTGGGGCGCAGTCCTCGGCGTGGTGGCGGTCCAGATGTACCTGCTGCTCGACTGCGTCGACGGCGAGGTCGCCCGCTGGAAGAAGCAGTTCTCGCTGTCCGGGGTCTACCTGGACCGGGTCGGCGCCTACCTGTGCGACGCGGCGGTGCTCGTCGGCTTCGGCCTGCGCGCCTCCGACCTGTGGGGCACCGGGCGCATCGACTGGCTGTGGGCCTTCCTGGGCACCCTCGCGGCGCTCGGGGCGATCCTGATCAAGGCCGAGACCGACCTGGTCGGCGTCGCCCGCCACCAGGCCGGCAAGCCCGTGGTCCAGGACGCCGCGGCCACGCCGCGCTCGTCCGGCATGGCGCTCGCCCGCCGGGCCGCCGCCGCGCTCAAGTTCCACCGCCTGGTCCTCGGCATCGAGGCCTCGCTGCTCATCCTGCTGCTGGCCGTCCTGGACCAGGTCCGCGGCGACCTGTACTTCTCCCGCCTCGGCGTCGCGGTGCTCGCCGGCATCGCCATGCTCCAGACGGTGCTGCACCTGGTGTCGGTCCTGGCCTCCAGCAGGCTCAAGTGACGGCCCCCCTGCGGCTGGGCGCCGTCATCATCACCATGGGCAACCGCCCGGACGAGCTCAAGGCGCTCCTCGACTCGGTGGCCCGGCAGGACGGGGCCCCGGTCGAGGTGGTCGTCGTGGGCCAGGGCGTCCGGCTCACCGGCCTCGCGGACCCGGCAGCGGGCGTGCGTACCGTCGAGCTGCCCGAGAACCTGGGCATTCCGGGCGGTCGCAACGTCGGCATCGAGGCCTTCCGCACCGCGGGCGGCACCGGCTCGGACGGGTTCGACGTGGACGTCCTGCTCTTCCTGGACGACGACGGACTGCTGGAGCGCACCGACACCGCCGAGCTGTGCCGGCAGGCCTTCGCCGAGGACCCCGAGCTGGGCATCGTCAGTTTCCGGATCGCCGATCCGGAAACCGGCGAGACCCAGCGGCGGCACGTCCCCCGGCTGCGGGCCTCCGACCCGATGCGCTCCTCGCGCGTGACCACCTTCCTGGGCGGCGCCAACGCCGTCCGCACGAAGGTGTTCGAACAGGTCGGCGACCTCCCCGGGCAGTTCTTCTACGCGCACGAGGAGACCGACCTGGCCTGGCGGGCGCTCGACGCCGGGTGGCTGATCGACTACCGCGCGGACATGGTGCTCCTGCACCCCGCCACGGCGCCCTCCCGGCACGCGGTCTACCACCGTATGGTGGCTCGCAACCGGGTGTGGCTCGCCCGCCGCAACCTGCCCGCCCTGCTGGTCCCGGTCTACGTGGGCGTCTGGCTCCTGCTGACGCTCCTGCGCAAGCCTTCGGGTCCCGCGCTCAAGGCCTGGTTCGGCGGGTTCAAGGAGGGCTGGACCACCTCCTGCGGTCCCCGGCGTCCCATGAGATGGCGTACGGTCTGGCGGTTGACCCGGCTGGGCCGACCGCCTGTCATCTGACACGTCCGGGTCTGAGACCATGGCGCGATCACGATCCGATCGACTCAGGCCCGATGCCACCTTCTGCCGCATCATGAAGACGGAAAGTTTCATCTTGTGAGTGACACAACCCGGGACGGAGCCCTTGCCACGAGCAAGCGGCCGTCCGAAGACGCCGGGCTGAGCCCCGCGGAGCTCGCCAGGAAGTACGGCCTGTCCGTCAGCGGAGCCCGGCCCGGTCTGTCCGCGTACGTGCGTCAGCTCTGGGCCCGGCGCCATTTCATCATCGCGTTCTCCCGGGCCAAGCTGATGGCCCAGTACAGCCAGGCCAAGCTCGGTCAGATCTGGCAGGTGGCGACCCCGCTGCTGAACGCGCTGGTCTACTACCTGATCTTCGGGCTGATCCTCGACGCCGGCCGAGGCATCGACAAGAACGACTACATCCCCTTCCTGGTGATCGGCGTGTTCGTCTTCACCTTCACGCAGAGCTCGCTGATGGCGGGTGTCAGAGCGATCCCGTCCAACATCGGCCTGGTCCGCGCCCTGCACTTCCCGCGCGCCTCGCTGCCGATCTCGTTCTCGCTGCAGCAGCTCCAGCAGCTGATGTTCTCGATGATCGTCGTGTTCGTGGTCACGATCGGCTTCGGCAACTACCCGAGCCTGTCCTGGCTGCTGGTGATCCCGGCACTGGTCCTCCAGTTCGCCTTCAACACCGGCCTCGCGCTGATCTTCGGCCGGATGGGTTCCAAGACCCCCGACCTCGCGCAGCTCATGCCGTTCGTCACGCGTACGTGGATGTACGCGTCGGGCGTCATGTTCTCGATCAACGAGATGCTCAAGGACAAGCCCGCGTGGATCGCGGACGCGCTGCAGTGGAATCCGGCCGCCATTTACATGGACCTGATCCGCTTCGCGCTCATCGACGGGTACGGCCGGGAGAACCTGCCGCCGCACGTCTGGGCCTTCGCCGTCGGCTGGGCGATCCTGATCGGCCTCGGCGGATTCGTGTACTTCTGGAAGGCTGAGGAGCGTTACGGCCGTGGCTGAGATCAACCAGGGGCACGTCCCCACCGTCATCGCCGACGACGTGCACATCGTCTACCGGGTCAACACCGGCAGCTCCGGCAAGGGCAGCGCCACGGCGGCGCTCAGCAAGATAGTCCGCCGGGGCGGCGACTCACCGGGCGTCCGCCGGGTCCACGCGGTGCGCGGGGTCTCCTTCACGGCGTACCGGGGCGAGGCCATCGGTGTCATCGGCTCCAACGGCTCCGGCAAGTCCACCCTGCTGCGTGCCATCGCGGGTCTGCTGCCCTGCGAGTCCGGCAAGGTCTACACCGACGGCCAGCCTTCGCTGCTGGGTGTCAACGCGGCGCTGATGAACGACCTCACCGGCGAGCGCAACGTGGTCCTCGGCGGTCTCGCGATGGGCATGTCCCGCGAGCAGATCAGGGAGCGCTACCAGGACATCGTCGACTTCTCGGGGATCAACGAGAAGGGCGATTTCATCTCCCTGCCGATGCGCACGTACTCCTCGGGCATGGCGGCGCGCCTGCGTTTCTCCATCGCCGCGGCGAAGGACCACGACGTCCTGATGATCGACGAGGCGCTGGCCACCGGTGACCGGAAGTTCCAGGTGCGTTCCGAGGCGCGCATCCGCGAACTGCGCAAGAAGGCCGGCACCGTTTTCCTGGTGAGCCACAACAACAACTCCATCCGCGACACCTGTGACCGGGTGCTGTGGCTGGAGCGGGGCGAACTCCTGATGGACGGTCCCACCGAGGAAGTCGTCTCGGCGTACGAGAAGGCGACCGGCTGACGGATTTCCACCGACGGCCCCCACCGCGTCCGGCGGCGGGGGCCGTCGCATGCCGTACGGGCGCCGGGCGCACGGGGCGGGCCGCTTTTCGCGCGGGTGGCGTGCGGGCGACATTGTGGGTGGAGCGAATACCCGTCGAGCCCCGGCGGCGTTGTACAGCGTAAGCTGGGCCAGGCCCAATCGCGGGCAAGAGGGGGCGATTCCCCCCATAGGCGAATAGCCCAGAACGCCCCGGGGAAAACGCGGCGGCGTGTCCGAAATAGGATGTTTTGGGTTGGCAGTGTAGAACGGGAGATGTGACGGCAATGGCTACGGGAATTCTCCGGCCCCCAGGCACGACGGCCGTCCCCGCCGCGGGCGGCGGGCGGTGACCCCGGGGCACGGCACCAGCCCCAGGCCGCACGAGCTGCCCGACGCCTCCGGCTCCTTCCCCGCCCGCCCCGGCGCCGCCACCCTCGGCAAGGCGCGCTCCGAGAACTTCCCCGTCGCCCCCGCCTTCCTGCCCCGCGCCTGGCGCGAGGGTCTGATGGCGGTCTACGGGTACGCCCGCCTGGTCGACGACATCGGTGACGGCGACCTCGCCCCGGGCGGTCACGACGCCGTGCTGCTGGGCCTCGACCCCGCCGCCGCGGACGACCGGCCCGCCATGCTCGACGCCCTCGAAGCCGACCTGGGGCGGGTCTTCGGCGGCACCGACGGCCCCCCGCGCCACCCCCTGATGCTGGCCCTGCAGCCCGTCGTGCGCGCCCACGGGCTCACCCCCGAATCGTTTCTCGCGCTCATCGAGGCCAACCGCCAAGACCAGAGGGTCGCGCGCTACGCGACGTACGGCGACCTCGTCGGCTACTGCGAGCTCTCCGCCAACCCGGTGGGCCGGCTCGTGCTGGACCTCACCGGCACCGCCACCCCCGAGCGGATCCGCCGCTCCGACGCCGTCTGCACCGCCCTGCAGATCGCCGAACACCTCCAGGACGTCGCCGAGGACCTCGGCCGGGACCGGATCTACCTCCCGGGCGAGGACATGCGCCGCTTCCACGTGACCGAGACCGACCTGAAGGCCCCGACCGCGGGCGCGTCCGTACGCGCCCTCGTCGCCTTCGAAACCGAACGGGCGCGGGAGCTCCTCGACGAAGGCACGCCGCTCGTGGGCAGCGTCCACGGAAGGCTCCGGCTGCTGCTCGCGGGCTTCGTGGGAGGAGGACGCGCCGCCCTGCGAGCCGTGACCGCCGCCGGGTTCGACGTCCTTCCCGGCCCGCCCAAGGCCACCAAGAGCGGCCTGCTCCGCGAGGTGGCCGCCGTCCTGCGCACAGCGCCGAGAAAGGGGTGAGCCCGACCGTGGAGGGCCCCACACACGCTTCCGCACCGGGCGCGACGTCCGTGCCGACAGCGATGTCCGCACCGATTTCGGCTGCCTACAGCTACTGCGAGGCCGTCACCGGCTCGCAGGCGCGCAACTTCGCCTACGGCATCCGGCTGTTGCCCGCAGACAAGCGCCAAGCCATGTCCGCGCTGTACGCCTTCTCCCGGCGGGTCGACGACATCGGCGACGGCACGCTGCCGCACGAGGTCAAGCTGACCCGGCTGGAGGAGACCCGCACCCTGCTCGGCCGGATCCGCGCCGAAGAGATCGACGAGGACGACACCGACCCGGTCGCGGTCGCCCTCGCGCACGCCTCGCGCCGCTTCCCGATCCCGCTCGAAGGGCTCGACGAACTCATCGACGGCGTCCTCATGGACGTCCGCGGCGAGACGTACGAAACCTGGGACGACCTCAAGGTCTACTGCCGCTGCGTGGCCGGAGCCATCGGCCGGCTCTCGCTCGGGGTGTTCGGTACCGCACCCTCCAACGGGTCCGGCGCGCACGACGCGGCGCGGGCCGGCGAGTACGCGGACACCCTCGGCCTCGCCCTCCAACTCACCAACATCCTGCGGGACGTTCGCGAGGACGCGGGCAACGGACGCACCTACCTGCCCGCGGAGGACCTCGCCAAGTTCGGCTGCTCCGACGGTTTCCACAGCGACCGGATGCCCCGCGGCGCGGACTTCGCCGGTCTCGTCCACCACGAAGTCCGGCGCGCCCGCGCCCTGTTCGTGGAGGGCTACCGGCTGCTGCCGCTGCTCGACCGGCGCAGCGGCGCCTGCGTCGCGGCCATGGCCGGCATCTACCGGCGCCTGCTCGACCGCATCGAGCGCGAGCCGGAGGCCGTGCTCCGCGGCCGGGTCTCGCTGCCGCCGCACGAGAAGGCGTACGTGGCCGTCCGCGGCCTCTCCGGCCTGGACGCGCGGACCATCGCGCGCCAGAGCACCAGGAGGCGGCTCTGATGACGGCGGGCCGGCGAGCCGTGCCGGCGGGGCGGACGGGAGCAACCCCGCGGCGCCCGGCGGCGTCTGTGGGAGCGACAGAGGAGGACGCATGAGCGCGCAGCACGCCGTGGTCGTCGGCGGCGGGCTCGCCGGCGTCACCACCGCACTGGAACTCGCCGACGCGGGCCTGCGGGTGACCCTGCTGGAGGGCCGGCCCCGCCTCGGCGGCCTGGCCTTCTCCTTCAAGCGCGGGGAACTGACCGTGGACAACGGCCAGCACGTCTACCTGCGCTGCTGCACCGCCTACCGGTGGTTCCTCGACCGCATCGACGGCGCGGACCTGGCGCCCCTGCAGGACCGGCTCGACGTACCCGTCCTCGACGTCGCCCACCCCGGCGGCCCCCGGCTCGGACGGCTGCGCCGCAGCGCCCTGCCGGTGCCGCTGCACCTGGCCGGCTCCCTCGCCCGCTACCCGCACCTCTCGCTCGCGGAGCGGGCCTCCGTCGGGCGCGCCGCCCTCGCGCTGCGCCGCCTCGACCCCGCCGACCCGGCGCTCGACGGCGTGGACTTCGCGACCTGGCTCGGCCGGTACGGCCAGTCCCCGCGCACCATCGAGGCGCTGTGGGACCTCGTCGGCATCGCCACCCTCAACGCCACCGCCGGGCAGTCCTCGCTGGGTCTGGCCGCCATGGTCTTCAAGACCGGCCTGCTCTCCGAGAACGGCGCGGCCGACATCGGCTGGGCCCGGGTACCGCTCGGCGACCTGCACGACACCCTCGCCCGCAAGGCCCTGGACGCCGCCGGGGTGCGCACGGAGCTGCGCACCCGCGTCACGGACATCTCCCGCACCCCGGAAGACGGTTGGCGGGTGACCACCGAGGGCGGCTCGTTCGACGCCGGCACCGTCGTCCTCGCCGTCCCGCAGCGCGAGGCGCACGGACTGCTGCCCGCAGGAGCGCTCGCCGACCCCGACAAGCTGCTCGACATCGGCACCGCGCCGATCCTCAACGTGCACGTCGTGTACGACCGCAAGGTCCTCAAGCAGCCCTTCTTCGCGGCCCTCGGCTCCCCGGTCCAGTGGGTCTTCGACCGCACCGACTCCTCCGGACTCCCCGACGGCGGCCAGTACCTGGCACTGTCCCAGTCCGTCGCCCACGAGGACATCGACGAGCCCGTCTCGGTCCTGCGCGCGAAGTACCTGCCCGAGCTGGAACGGCTGCTGCCCGCCGCCCGCGGAGCCAAGGTGCGCGACTTCTTCGTCACCCGTGAGCGCACCGCGACCTTCGCCCCCACCCCCGGTGTCGGACGGCTGCGTCCCGGAACCCGGACCGACACGCCGGGGCTCTACCTCGCCGGTGCGTGGACCGCGACGGGTTGGCCCGCGACCATGGAGAGCGCCGTCCGCAGCGGACTGAGCGCGGCCCATGCCGCGCTGGTCCCGCTGGGCCGCCACCGCGAACACCCCTTGCAGGAGGCGGTATGACCACCACCGGCACCGTCAGCGCCACCGGTACCCCTGGTACCGGCACGACCGGCACCGCAGCACCACGCACCGCAGTACGTACAGGAACCAGAGGAGAGCCAGTGAACCCGGGGAATCCGGCCGTCGAGAACACGGACGCCAGTGCGGGCCCGGCCGGCGGGGAGAAGGCGGACACGCTCGCCCTCCTCGAACGAGGCCGTACGCTCTCGACGCCCGTGCTCCGCGCCGCCGTGGACCGGCTCGCCGCGCCCATGGACACCGTCGCCGCCTACCACTTCGGCTGGATCGACGCCCAGGGCAACCCGGCGGACGGCGACGGCGGCAAAGCCGTCCGCCCCGCCCTCGCCCTGCTCTCGGCGGAGGCCGCCGGCGCCGCCGCCGAGGTCGGCATCCCCGGCGCCGTCGCGGTCGAACTCGTCCACAACTTCTCGCTGCTGCACGACGACCTGATGGACGGCGACGAGCAGCGCCGCCACCGCGACACGGTCTGGAAGGTCCACGGACCCGCCCTCGCGATCCTGGTCGGCGACGCCCTGTTCGCCCTGGCCAACGAGGTGCTCCTGGAGCTCGGCACGGTCGAGGCGGGCCGCGCGGCCCGCCGCCTGACCACCGCGAGCCGCAAGCTCATCGACGGCCAGGCCCAGGACATCTCCTACGAGCACCGCGAGAGCGTCACCGTCGAAGAGTGCCTGGAGATGGAGGGCAACAAGACCGGCGCCCTGCTCGCCTGCGCGGTCTCCATCGGCGCCGTGCTCGGCGGCGCGGACGACCGTACGGCCGACAAGCTGGAGGAGTACGGGTACCACCTCGGCCTCGCCTTCCAGGCCGTCGACGACCTCCTCGGCATCTGGGGCGACCCGGAGTCCACCGGCAAGCAGACCTGGAGCGACCTGCGCCAGCGCAAGAAGTCGCTGCCCGTCGTCGCCGCCCTCGCGGCCGGCGGACCGGCCAGTGAGGAACTGACCGAGCTGCTCGCCGCCGACGCCAAGAGCAACGACTTCGAGAACTTCTCGGAGGAGGAGTTCGCGGCCCGCGCCGCGCTCATCGAGGCCGCCGGCGGCCGCCGGTGGACCGCCGACGAGGCGCGCCGCCAGTACGAGATCGCCATCAAGGCCCTCGACGACGTGGACATGGACCAGCGCGTGCGCGACCAGCTCGTGGCGCTCGCCGACTTCGTCGTCGTGCGCAAGAGGTGATCGCCACCCGTACGCGCATATGAATCGCCAGTCGCCGGCCGGTACTGCCTGCCAGTAGTACCGGCCGACGGCGACCCCCAGTACAGCGGATGACAGCAGAGGACACTGCACGCAAAGGGGAAGCCATGACTGCGACGACCGACGGCGGCGCCAATGCCTGCGGCGCCGACCCGGACGACACCGGGCCCGGCGGGCCGCCGGGCCCGGTTCCGGGCGCCGGGCGGGACCCCGGTCCCGACCCCGACCCCGCCGGGCTGCGCGGGGTCCGCGAGGCCATTGAGCGGGCCGTCCGCGACCTGCTCGACCGGCAGGACGAGGCCGGCTGGTGGAAGGGCGACCTGGAGACCAACGTCACCATGGACGCCGAGGACCTGCTGCTGCGCCAGTTCCTCGGCATCAGGGACGAGGCCACCACCCGGGCCGCGGCCCTGTTCATCCGTGGCGAGCAGCAGGACGACGGGACCTGGGCCACGTTCCACGGCGGCCCCTCCGACCTGTCCGCCACCATCGAGGCCTACGTGGCCCTGCGCCTCGCCGGAGACGACCCGGGAGCCCCGCACATGGCCCGCGCCTCGGCGTGGATCCGGGCCCACGGGGGAGTCGCGGGAGCCCGCGTCTTCACCCGCATCTGGCTGGCGCTGTTCGGCTGGTGGAGCTGGGACCACCTGCCCGAACTGCCGCCCGAACTGCTCTTCCTGCCACCCTGGGCGCCGCTGAACATCTATGACTTCGGCTGTTGGGCCCGGCAGACGATCGTGCCCCTCACCGTGGTCTCCGCCCTGCGCCCGGTCCGCCCGGGCCCCTTCGCCCTGGACGAGCTGCACACCGACGCGCGGACCCCGTACCCGGTCAAGAAGCTTGCGCCGATGGCTAGTTGGGGCGGCGCGTTCCAGCGGATGGACAAGGCCCTCCACGTCTACCGCCGGTTCGCCCCGCGCCGGCTGCGCGCGGCGGCCATGGCGAGCGCCGGCCGCTGGATCGTGGAGCGGCAGGAGAACGACGGCTGCTGGGGCGGCATCCAGCCGCCCGCCGTGTACTCCGTCATCGCCCTGCACCTGCTCGGATACGACCTCGGGCACCCGGTGATGCGGGCCGGACTGGAGTCCCTCGACCGGTTCACGGTGTGGCGGGCGGACGGCGCCCGCATGATCGAGGCCTGCCAGTCCCCGGTGTGGGACACCTGCCTGGCGGCCATCGCCCTGGCCGACGCGGGGCTGCGCCCCGATCACCCCGCCCTGGTCAAGGCCGCCGACTGGATGCTCGGCGAGGAGATCGTCCGCAGCGGGGACTGGGCCGTGCGCCGGCCCGGACTGGCCCCGGGCGGCTGGGCGTTCGAGTTCCACAACGACAACTACCCCGACATCGACGACACCGCCGAGGTCGTCCTCGCCCTGCGCCGCGTCAAGCATCCGGACCCGGCACGGGTGGAAGGTGCCATCGCCCGGGGCGTGTCCTGGAACCTCGGCATGCAGTCGAAGAACGGCGCCTGGGGCGCCTTCGACGCCGACAACACCAGCCCCTACCCCAACAAGCTGCCCTTCTGCGACTTCGGCGAGGTCATCGACCCGCCCTCGGCCGACGTCACCGCCCACGTCGTCGAAATGCTCGCCGTCGAGGGCCGGGCAGGCGATGCGCGCACCCGGCGCGGCATCGCCTGGCTCCTCGCCGAACAGGACCCGAACGGCGGCTGGTTCGGCCGCTGGGGCACCAACTACGTCTACGGCACCGGCTCGGTGGTCCCGGCGCTGACCGCCGCGGGCTTCGCCCCCTCGCACCCCGCGATCCGGCGGGCCGTGGACTGGCTGGAATCCGTACAGAACGAGGACGGGGGATGGGGCGAGGACCAGCGCTCCTACCAGGACCCGTCCTGGGCGGGAAAGGGCGCCTCGACCGCCTCGCAGACGGCGTGGGCGCTGATGGCCCTGCTGTCGGCTGGGGAGCGCGACGCGCCGTCCGTACGGCGGGGGATCGGCTACCTCGTCTCCACCCAGCGCCCCGACGGCACCTGGGACGAGCCGTACTTCACCGGTACCGGATTCCCCTGGGACTTCTCCATCAACTACCACCTGTACCGCCAGGTCTTCCCGCTCACCGCCCTCGGCCGCTACCTCTACGGAGAACCGTTCGGCCCGGGCGGGCGGTACGCGGATCCGGCCGCCCTCCCGCACGCCGCCCCGCTCCCCGGGGAGGCCTGATGACCGGCGGCCCCGCCACGGCCGCCCCGCCGCCGCTGCTGATCGCCTGCGCCCTGCGCATCGAACGGACCGCCCTGCGCAGCACCCCGTACCGCAGCGGCCGCGAGCGGGGCTCGCCCGAGCGGTACGAGGTCCTGCGCACCGGCATGGGCCCGCGCGCGGCCGAACGCGCCGTCGGCCGGAAGCTGGCCGAGCCGGAGCTGCACGGCGCCGCCGTGCTCGCCACCGGATTCTGCGCCGGGCTGCTGCCCGGCATGAGCCCCGGCGACCTGATCGTCGCCGAGGAGACCCGGGACCCGCGCGGCACGGTCGCCTGCGCCGGTACCGCCCTGCTCGCCGAGGCGCTGGCCCGGGCCGTACCCGGCCGGACCGTACACCTCGGTGCACTGACCGGATCCGACCACGTCGTCCGGGGCCAGGAGCGCGCCCAGCTGCGCGCCGCCGGCGCCATCGGGGTCGACATGGAATCGGCCGCCACCCTCTGGGCCGCGACCCGCGGCGGGAGCACCCCGGGGGGCGCGGACCGTCCGGTTGCGGCCGTCCGGGTGATCGTGGACGCTCCGGAGCATGAGCTCGTCCGCATCGGCACCGTTCGCGGGGGAATATCGGCCTTTCGCGTACTGCGTGCCGTACTGCCCGCGTTTTATGAATGGCACCGTTCTTTGCTGCTCCCCAGGAGGTGAGCCAGATGGCCATGCCACTGCGACAGACCATCAGGGTCGGGACGTACCTGCTCGAACAGAAGCTCCGCAAGCGTGAGAAGTTCCCGCTGATCGTCGAGCTGGAACCGCTCTACGCCTGCAACCTGGCCTGCGAGGGGTGCGGGAAGATCCAGCACCCGGCCGGGGTGCTCAAGCAGCGCATGCCCGTGGCCCAGGCGGTGGGCGCCGTGCTGGAATCGGGCGCGCCGATGGTGTCCATCGCGGGCGGCGAGCCCTTGATGCACCCGCAGATCGACGAGATCGTGCGCCAGTTGGTGGCCAAGCGGAAGTATGTATTCCTCTGCACCAACGCGATGCTGCTCCGCAAGAAGATCGAGAAGTTCACGCCCTCCCCGTACTTCGCCTTCGCCGTGCACATCGACGGACTGCGCGAGCGCCACGACGAGTCGGTGGCGAAGGAAGGAGTCTTCGACGAGGCGGTCGCCGCCATCAAGGAGGCGAAGCGTCGCGGATTCCGGGTGACGACCAACTCCACGTTCTTCAACACCGACACCCCGCAGACCATCATCGAGGTCCTCAACTACCTCAATGACGATCTCCAGGTGGACGAGATGATGATCTCGCCGGCCTACGCCTACGAAAAGGCTCCCGACCAGGAGCACTTCCTCGGCGTCGAACAGACCCGCGAACTCTTCAAGAAGGCTTTCGCCGGAGGCAACCGGCGGCGCTGGCGGCTCAACCACTCCCCGCTCTTCCTGGACTTCCTGGAGGGCAAGGCCGATTTCCCCTGCACCGCATGGGCCATTCCGAATTACTCGCTCTTCGGCTGGCAGCGCCCCTGCTATCTGATGAGCGACGGGTACGTGCCCACGTACCGGGAACTGATCGAGGACACCGACTGGAGCAAGTACGGCCGCGGGAAGGACCCGCGCTGCGCGAACTGCATGGCCCACTGCGGGTACGAGCCCACGGCCGTCCTGGCCACCATGGGTTCGCTGAAGGAGTCGCTGCGGGCGGTCCGCGAGACCGTGGGGGGCGGGAACCGGGACAAGTCGGCATGACCGGCTTCGACCTCGGTGCCCTGCTGGCCGAGCGGGGTGGCGAGCGGTACGAACTGCATGCCCGCCACCTCAACCACCAGCTGCCGCGGATGCTGCACACCATCGGGTTCGACAAGGTCTACGTGCGGGCCGAGGGGGCCCACTTCTGGGATGCCGAGGGCAACGACTACCTCGACATGCTGGCCGGCTTCGGGGTGATGGGCCTGGGCCGCCACCACCCGGTGGTCAGGCAGGCCCTGCACGACGTGCTGGACGCCCAGCTCGCCGACCTCACCCGCTTCGACTGCCAGCCGCTGCCCGGGCTGCTGGCCGAGAAGCTGCTCTCCCACAGTCCGCACCTGGACCGGGTCTTCTTCGGCAACAGCGGCACCGAGGCGGTGGAGACCGCCCTGAAGTTCGCCCGGTACGCCACCGGGCGGCCCAGGGTCCTCTACTGCGAGCACGCCTTCCACGGGCTCACGACGGGCTCGCTCTCGGTCAACGGCGAGGCGGGCTTCCGCGACGGCTTCGCGCCGCTGCTGCCGGACACCGGGATCGCGCTCGGGGACCTGGCCGCGCTGGAGCGGGAGCTGAAGAAGGGGGACGTGGCGGCCCTCGTCGTGGAACCGATCCAGGGCAAGGGGGTGCTCGCCGCTCCGCCCGGATTCCTGCTCGCCGCACAGGAGGCGCTGCACCGGCGGGGGGCGCTGCTGATCGCGGACGAGGTGCAGACCGGCCTCGGACGGACCGGCGACTTCTACGCCTACCAGCACGAGGCCGGAGTCGAACCGGACCTGGTCTGCGTGGCCAAGGCCCTCTCCGGCGGCTACGTGCCCGTCGGCGCGACCCTGGGCAAGGACTGGATCTTCAAGAAGGTCTACTCCTCCATGGACCGGGTGCTCGTCCACTCCGCCAGCTTCGGCTCCAACGCGCAGGCGATGGCGGCCGGGCTCGCCGTCCTCTCCGTCATGGAGGACGAGCAGGTGGTGGCCAACGCCCGCGCGATGGGCGACCTGCTGCGCGGGCGGCTCGCCGCGCTCGTGGACGAGTACGAACTGCTCCACGAGGTACGGGGACGCGGGCTGATGATCGGCATCGAGTTCGGCCGGCCGTCCTCGCTGGGCCTGCGGAGCCGCTGGAGCATGCTGCAGGCGGCGCGCAAGGGGCTGTTCGCGCAGATGGTCGTGGTGCCGCTGCTGCAGAAGCACCGGATCCTCACGCAGGTCTCCGGCGACCACCTGGAGGTGATCAAGCTGATCCCGCCGCTGATCGTGGACGAGGCGGACGTCGACCGGTTCGTCGGCGCCTTCCGCGCGGTCATGGACGAGGCCCACGGCGGCGGCGCGCTGATGTGGGACTTCGGCCGGACGCTGGTGAGGCAGGCCGTCGCGAACCGCTGACGGCCCACCTCGTGGGACGTCAGTCCAGCAGCCGGTCGCGGAGCCTGTCGAGGGTCTCGGGCGCGAGCCCGAGGCCCTCGACGAGGTAACGCTCCACGCCGCCCCACTCCTCGTCGATGGCGTCGAAGGCCGTGGTCAGATACGGGGCGCGGGCGTCGAAGAGCGGGGCGAGCAGCTCCATCACCTCGGGGGCGCGGGCCTCGGGCGCATCGCTGCCCCGGCGGACCCGGTAGCGGTTGTGCGGGGCGTTCGACTCCAGGTAGTCCGCGACGATCGCCTCCCGCTCGACGCCCAGCGCGAGCAGGGTGACCGCGATCGACAGGCCGGCCCGGTCCTTCCCGGCGGCGCAGTGCATGAGGGCCGGGACGCTGTCCTCGGCGAGCGCGTGCACCACCCGGCTGTGCTCGGCGGTGCGGGTCCGGATGATCGTCCGGTACGAACGGGACATCCGCGCGGCGGCCTTGCCCTCGCCCAGGATCTCGCGGAGCTGTGCCAGGTCCCCGTCGCGGACCATCTTCCAGAACTCCCGGCCGTCGGCCGGATCCGACAGCGGAATGCCGACGTTGCGCACGCCGGGCAGCTCCACGTCCGGACCCTCCAGCGCGTGGTCGGCGCCGTTGCGGAAGTCGAAGACGGTGTGCAGCCCGAGGGACCCGAGGAACTCCGCGTCGCTTTCGGTGGCATGCGCCAGATGTCCGCTTCGGAACAGTCGTCCCGACTTGACCCGTCGACCGTCCGTGGTCGGCAATCCGCCCACGTCGCGGAAGTTGCGCACTCCGATCAGTGTCGGCTCCTGCGGCACCAGATCGGTGTGGGGACTCTGGGGTATCGGCTGGGTCACCGGGCTCCTCCGTGTCTTCGTCGTTGATGGTGTCCGAATTACGCCACTTGGCGGCAACTTGCCCTAGCGAGAGGCGAGATCGGACACGCCCCCGTGAGCCAGATCATACGGTGACGGTGAGTGGCTGATCGCGAATGGCGAATTGCCTTGCCGGGGCGGTTGTTGAAGGTGCGGAATGGACGCAGGGTGACCGGAATTCCGGCGGCTCGTCATCTTCAAGATTCTGTTGGGGAATTCATGACTTGTTCCCTGCGGCCGGACTCGATTACGTTCGCGATCGATCCGGACGGACCGCCTAATCCTGCCACCGACCGGAAACCGCACCCGACTATTCACGCGCGTGGCAGGAGCGGGGGAACCAGGTAAGCCGCTGTTCCGGATCTCCGGTTGAGATCTTTACAACGGGACAGCTCGGGGTGAAGCCGTACATGTGCTGTTCATCGGCACAGGGGCGGCCGGACATCTCCAGTCCGAACCCGACAGCTCACCTCGCAGGCGTCGGAGAGGAATTCGACATGTCCGGAACGGGTAAGCACCGCCGTCCCAAGTCCCGCTCGATATCCCGCGGGTTCGCCGCCGCGGGCACCGGTGGCGCGGCCCTCGCGCTTCCGCTGCTCGGCGCCACCGGCGCGCACGCCGCGGGTGTCCCGGCCGCGGCGCCCGCCGCCGCTCCGGTCCAGGCCCCGCAGGCCGTGGCTCTGCAGGCCGCCGCCGCGCTCCAGGCCGCGCCGGCCGCCGCGCAGGGCGCCCCCACCGTCTACACCGTGGTGCCGGGCGACTACCTCTCCAAGATCGCCGAGCGCCAGCACCTCACCGGTGGCTGGGAGCAGCTCTACGCGGACAACCTCGAGGCCGTGGGCACCGATCCGTCGCTGATCCACCCGGGCCTCCGGCTCACGCTCGGCGCGAAGGGTGCGGCTCCGGCCGCGGCGGCCGAAGCGCCGGCCGAAACGCCGAAGCGGGCCAAGAAGTCTGCTTCCTCCCCTTCCTCCGGTTCTTCCACTTCTGGCGATTCGTCGGATTCCTCCGATGGGGCCGCCGCGCCCGCCGCCAAGGCACCCGTCGCCAAGGCGCCCGCCAAGCAGCAGGGCGGCTCCACGTCGACCGGCTTCGTCGCCCCGGTCGGCGGCGGCACCTCCACCGCGTACAAGACCGCCGGCTCCATGTGGTCCAGCGGCTACCACACCGGGGTCGACTTCGCCGCGAGCTCCGGCACCACCGTCAAGGCGGTCGGCGCGGGCACCGTCGTCTCCGCCGGGTGGAGCGGCTCGTACGGCAACGAGGTCGTCATCCGGCACGCCGACGGCAAGTACAGCCAGTACGCGCACCTCTCCCAGCTGTCCGTCTCGTCCGGCCAGAGCGTCACCGGTGGCCAGAGCATCGGGCTCTCCGGCTCCACGGGCAACTCGACCGGCCCGCACCTGCACTTCGAGATCCGCACCGGGCCCTCGTACGGCTCGGACATCGACCCGCTGGCCTACCTCCGGTCGAAGGGCGTAAGCATCTGAATCCGAGGCGCTGTCGGAGGTGCCGGTTAGGCTGCACGTTTCGACAGGGGACGGGACGGTCGTGGCATGAAGGTCAGCGCCAGGGAGCTCAACCGCTCCACCCTCGCACGGCAGTTGCTGCTGCGGCGCGAGGCGATGGGCGTCGGTGACGCGGTCCGCCGGGTGGTCGCCCTGCAGGCGCAGCACGCGGCCTCGCCCTACCTCGCGCTGTGGAACCGGCTCGCCGGTTTCGACCCGGCCGACCTCGACGCCGCCTTCACGGGGCGCGAGGTCGTCAAGTCGACGCTGATGCGGCTGACCCTGCACGCCGTGCACGCGCAGGACTACCCGCCCTTCCGGGAGGCCGTGCAGCCGTCCGTACGGGCCGCCCGGCTCGGGACCCGCTTCACGGACTCGGGGCTGACCGCCGAGGACGCCGACGCCCTCGTGCCGGAGCTGCTGGACTTCGCCGACCGGCCCCGTACGACGGCGCAGTGCGAGGCCTGGCTCGGACAGCGGCTGGGAGCGGCGCCGCAGCCCGGAGCCTGGTGGGGGTTGCGGCAGTACGCGCCGCTGCTGCACGCGCCCACCGCCGCGCCGTGGTCGTTCGGGGAGCGCCCGTCGTACGTGGCGCCCCCCAGCCGCCCGCGCACGGTACCGGCGGACCCGGAGGCGGCGGAGGAGTCCCTGCGGACGCTGGTCCTGCGCTACCTGGAAGGATTCGGGCCGGCGTCGGCGGCGGACGTGGCGCAGTTCTCGCTGGTCCAGCGGGCCAGGGTCCGCCAGGCGCTGCGCGCGCTGGAGCTCTCCGGAAGGCTCGACCGGCTGGTGGGTCCGGAGGGCGAGGAGCTCTTCGACGTCCAGGACGCACCGCGTCCGGAGGAGGACACGCCCGCGCCGCCCCGGCTGATGGCCATGTGGGACAGCGTGCTGCTGGCCTACGCCGACCGGAGCCGCGTCGTCCCGCCGCAGTACCGCAAGCTCGTCGCACGGATGAACGGCGACACCCTGGCGACCCTGCTGGTCGACGGCTACGTCGCCGGGGTGTGGCGCCCGGCCGGCGCCGGGATCGAGGCGACCGCCTTCCACCCCCTGCCGGAGGAGGTCTGGGAGGAGCTCGCAGGCGAGGCCCGGGCGCTGACGACCTTCTTGGCCGACCGCGAGCCGGAGGTCTACCGACGGTACGGCCACTGGTGGACCAAACTGCCGAGCGCCGAGACCCGGCTGCTCGTCTGAGCCGTGGGGCCGGGACCGGAGGGGGGTCCCGGTCCCACCTGGGTCGTCCGCCCGCGTTATTCCCCGGCCCCGAGGTGGCGAAGATCACGGTCCGTAAGGCCCTGGCTACGGTCGCGTAGGTCATGATCCACGGTGAAGTATGGGCTCCCGTGGCAGCGACGACGACATCCAAGACCAAGACCATTGGCTCGTACGCGGCGCTCGGGGACAGTTTCACCGAGGGCGTGGGGGACCCGGGACCGGGGGACGCCTTTCTCGGCTGGGCGGACCGGCTGGCGGTGCTCCTGGCCGACCGGCGCGAGGAGCAGCACGAGCACTCCGGCGAGTCCGCCGGTTCCGGAGGGTTCCGCTACGCGAACCTGGCCGTACGGGGCCGGCTGCTCGACCAGATCGTGGCCGAGCAGGTCCCCCGGGCCAAGGAGCTCGCGCCGGACCTGGTGACCTTCTGCGCGGGCGGCAACGACATCATCCGGCCCGGCAGCGATCCGGACGACGTGGCCGCACGGTACGAGGCGGCCGTGCGCGACCTCACCGGATCCGTCGGCCTGGTCGTGATCACCACCGGCTTCGACACGCGCGACGTGCCCGTCCTCAAGCACATGCGGGGCAAGATCGCGACGTTCAGCGCGCACGTCCGGTCGATCGCCGACCGGTACGAGTGCCCCGTGCTCGACCTCTGGTCGCTGAAATCCGTACAGGACCGGCGGGCCTGGGACGACGACCGGCTCCACCTCTCGCCCGAAGGGCACACCAGGG
Source organism: Streptomyces sp. NPDC058289 (assembly GCF_042880975.1). Taxonomy (NCBI): domain Bacteria; kingdom Bacillati; phylum Actinomycetota; class Actinomycetes; order Kitasatosporales; family Streptomycetaceae; genus Streptomyces; species Streptomyces sp. NPDC058289. The sequence goes on along the minus strand of NZ_JBHVYI010000002.1, from coordinate 64,317 downwards.
TCGCCCTGCGCGCCGCCCAGGTGCTCGGTCTCGACACGCCGGCCGATCCGGACCAGCCCTGGCCGCCGATGCGGCCGCGCGGGTCGGTGGACACCACCCGCGACAACATCCACTGGGCGCGCGAGCACCTCGTGCCGTGGATCGGCCGCCGGCTGCGCGGGGAGTCCTCCGGGGACCACGTGGAGGCGAAGCGGCCGGACCTGCTGCCGCTGTAGAGGTGGTGCGGGGGCGGCCGGGGGCCAGGTCGGGGCGCGTTCGCAGGCGCGTAACGGAATCCTTGGGGGGTATCACGCGTTGGGATGGTGGTAACCATCAGAACGCCCTGCCCGCACCCCCCACACTGGAGGCGCCTTGACCGGCTCCCGACCCTTGCGTCCACGGCTGCGCGAACTGCGGCCCGAAGCCTTCGGCGCGGACCCGTCCGGTGCCCGGCTGGAGCGGATCCGGCGTTCGCCGAACTTCGCGGACGGAATCTTCCAGAACCCGGCCGGGACCAGGACCAGGCCCTCCGGGTCCATGGCGGAGTTCGCCAAGATCTACTTCCACAAGGAGCAGAGGCTCCGGCGTAGCCCCGGCGCCCCCATCCCGGTCTACCCGACGACCCTCGCGGAGCTGTCGAAGCCCCCGGTCAGCGGTCTGCGGCTGACCTGGATGGGTCACTCCAGCGTGCTCGCCGAGATCGACGGGCGCCGTGTCCTCTTCGACCCGGTCTGGGGCGAGCGCTGCTCCCCCTTCCCCTTCGCCGGGCCCAAGCGCCTGCACCCGGTACCCGTACCGCTGGCCTCGCTGGGCGAGGTGGACGTGGTGGTGATCTCGCACGACCACTACGACCACCTCGACCTGCCGACGATCAAGGCCCTGGCCGGCACGGACACGGTCTTCGCCGTCCCGCTGGGCGTCGGCGCGCACCTGGAGCGCTGGGGAGTCCCGGCCGACCGGCTGCGCGAGCTGGACTGGAACGAGACCACCAAGGTCGCCGGACTCTCGCTCACCGCCACCCCGGCCCAGCACTTCTGCGGCCGCGGCCTGCGCAACCAGCAGTTCACCCTGTGGGCCTCGTGGGTCGTCACGGGCGACGGGCACCGGATCTACCACAGCGGGGACACCGGTTACTTCCCCGGCTTCAAGGAGATCGGCGCGGCGCACGGGCCCTTCGACGCGACGATGATCCAGATCGGTGCGTACTCGGAGTTCTGGACCGACATCCACATGACGCCCGAGGAGGGCATCCGCGCCCACCTCGACCTCCAGGGCGGCGTTGCGCGCGGCACGATGCTGCCGATCCACTGGGGCACCTTCAACCTGGCCCCCCACCCGTGGGACGAGCCGGGGGAGGGGACGGTGACCGCCGCCGAGAGGGCCGGGGCGGCGATCGCCCTGCCCGTGCCGGGGCAGCCGTTCGAACCGGGTGCGGCCGACGCGCCGCACGCGCCGTGGTGGCGGCCCTTCGTGGCCGCGGGTTCGCCCCCGCCGGTCACGGCGGCCCGGCCCGCCGTGACCGGGAGGCCGGCAGCCGTGACCCGTGAGGAGCCGGAGGCGGTGGGGTCCTAGGCTCCCCGGCCGGAACCATGGCGGAGCGGGGGCTCCTGATGCGGGAGGGCCCGCTCCGCCGTGCTGCGGGTGTCTCGGATGCTGACCGGAAGCCACCGCTTGTGCCCGTGCCGCACGTCCAGGCAGAGCGCCCAGGCGTCGGAGTGGCTGCCGGAGGAGGGCGAACCGCCGCTGTGGGTGAAGGCGGAGACGTGCTCGAGGCGGATGCCGCCCGCGCTGCAGATGGCGTACGCGTAGGTCATGTTGTCCGGGCCGCGTCCGCCGCCGATCCCGCCGACCGCGGTCCAGGAGTCGGGGTCGCTCTCGCCGTCGCCCGCGGCGATCGATCCGCGCCATGCCCGTCACGTGGCTGCCGTTGGAGTTCTCGTCGTTGCCGATGGCCTGGACGACGTACGCCGCTCAGGGGCAGACCGGGGGTGCGGACCGGCCGTTTCGCCGCTCTGTCATGAGTGGCGCATACGGGCTCTAGTAGTCCTTTAAGGCTGCATCTACATGTGAGATTTGCGCATCTGGATAGCAGATGCCGAAGTCGAGCAAGTGACTGTCGGCTAGTCGGGCCGCAGGGGTGGGGCGGGAGAGGGGCGAGGTGCGGGCGGGGGCTCCGGGGGACGGCGCGTGCCCGCAGGGCGCCGGGGGGTGCGCGCTCCCGGCGCATTCGCGCTGTCGTGCGAGCGCTCCATCGGGAGCGGGAAGCACCCGGGCGAAGTTCCCCAACTGGCCGTCCTGGGGCCGAGCGTGCGGTCTAGCGTGGGTATCCGGTGATCAACACCGGATCCCGGGAAGCCCGGGGGCCGGGCCCCACCTACCGAGGACGCCGATGTCCGGACTCCGCGCCGCCCGCCACTCCCCGTCGAGACATGCCGTCACCGGTCCCGGTCGGCAGATACGGCCCCAGTTGATCCGCGCCGCCCTGCTCCCCGCGCTCGCGGCCGGGCTCAGCGGCGCCGCCGCGGTGATCTTCGCGCTCCAGCTCGGCGGCGGCGCGGGCGCCCGCGACCCCCGGCTGTGGCCGGTGCTCAGCGGCTGCGCCCTGCTCTTCGCGGGCGCGCTCGCGGCCGCCCTGCTCGGGGCCCAGCGCGCGGCCAAGACCGTGCGCGACCGCTGCGAGGCGCTGCGCCGCTCCAGCGTCCGCGGCCGCCAGGAGCTGCACACCGCCGCAGACCGGCTGGAGCGCGGCGAGCTGCCCGCCCGCCCGGTGCGCGCCGCGCCGGCCGCGCCGTCCTTCGGCCCCGAGACGGCGGGAGTCGACGAGTTCTGGCTGCTCGCCCAGGAACTGCGCGGCGCCCGCGAACAGGCCCACGCGACCCTGGTCCGCCTCGGCGGCCCCGTCGCGCCCTCCGACAGCGACCGCAAGGTCGAGGTCTTCGTCAACCTCGCGCGCCGCCTCCAGTCCCTCGTGCACCGCGAGATCTCGCTGCTGGACGACCTGGAGGACACGGTCGAGGACCCGGACCTGCTCAAGGAGCTCTTCCACGTCGACCACCTCGCCACCCGGATCCGGCGCCACGCGGAGAACCTCGCGGTGCTCGGCGGAGCCGCCTCGCGCCGCCAGTGGACCCGGCCCGTCGACCTGAGCGAGGTACTGCGCTCCTCGGTCGCGGAGGTCGAGCAGTACACCCGGGTCAAGGTGGTGCCCCCCGCGGGCGGTTCCGTACGCGGCCACGCCGTCGCCGACGTCGTGCACCTGCTGGCCGAACTCGTCGAGAACGCCACCGTGTTCTCGGCTCCCGACACCGACGTCGTGGTGCGCGCGGAGCGGGTCACGGCCGGGATCGCGGTCGAGGTGGAGGACCGGGGCCTCGGCATGCCGCCCGAGGAAGCGCACCGGATGAACGCCCTGCTCGGCGACCCCGACCAGATCAGCGTCCGGCACCTGCTGGCCGACGGGCGGATCGGCCTGTTCGTCGTCTCGGCGCTGGCCCGCAGGCACGGGATCGCCGTCGAGCTCAAATCGAACATCTACGGCGGCGTGCTCGCCGTACTGGTCCTGCCCCAGGAGCTGTTGGGGGCCGAGGCGCCGAGCGCGGCCGACGCACTGGGCGGCTCCAGGGCCACCTCATGGGGGACCGGCGAGGGCGCGGGGGCGGGCGCGCCACGGCTGGAGCCGGTACGGGTGCCCCTGCCCGGGCCGGAGCCCTCCGGAGCCCCGCCGGTGGTGCCGGGGTGGGATGCAGGCGTACCGGGCACGGGGCCCCGTACGAGGCCTGCGGGTGGCGAACCGGTGGGTGTGGAACCGGTGGTGATGGCATCCGCGGTCAAGGTCGCGGCGCCTGTGGTCGCGGCACCTCCGGTCACGGCACCGCCGCAGACCGTGGTGGCGCCGGTCGCGCCGCCGCTCTCCGCCGTACCGGCCGCCCGGGACGGCGGAGAGCGGCCGCCGCTGCCCCGCCGGCGGGCCCAGGAGCACCTCGCTCCCCAGCTGCGCGAGGCTCCCGTACCCCGCCCGGGCGGCGCCGCAGGCGCGGAGCGGCCCGTGCACGACCCCGGCCTGATGGCCGCCTTCCAACGGGGCTTCGGCCTCGCACAGTCGGAGCACCAGACGTGACCCCGGCCTCTCACCCGACAGCTAAGGAGCGCACCCCCATGGGCGGCGAAGTGGCGACCACGACCAGTCGGCTTTCGGATCTCGACTGGCTGCTCAGCGGCCTGGTCCAGCGCGTGCCGTACACGCGCAGCGCGGTCCTGTTGACCGCCGACGGGCTCGTCACCTGCGTGCACGGACTCGACGCCGACAGCGCCGACCACCTGGCGGCCCTCGCCTCCGGGCTGTACGCGCTGGGCCGCAGCGCCGGCTCCCGGTTCGCGGAGGGCGCCGAGGTCCGGCAGGTGGTGGTCGAGCTCGACAGCGCCCTGGTCTTCGTCTCGGCGGCCGGATCAGGCACCTGCCTGGCCGTACTGGCCGACCGGGAGGCCGACGCGGGCGTGCTCGGCTACGAGATGGCCATGCTGGTCAAGAGCGTCCGCCCGTACCTGGCGGCCCCGCCGAGGCGGCCCGTCGCCGACCCGGAGCGATGAGGGCCCGCGCGAGGGGGGCAACGGCACCGGGGGGACCGCGCGATGCGCCGTGGCTGGACGATTCGGCGGGCCGGGTCATCCGCCCGTACACCGCGAGCGGCGGTCGGACCCGGCCGTCCGTCGCCCTCGACCTGCTGTCGCTGGTGACGGCGACCGGAGTGCGCCCGCGCGCGCCGCTCGGCGCCGAGCACGCCCTCGCGCTCCGGCTGTGCGCGGGCTCGGCCGCGGTCACCGTCGCCGAGGTGGCGGGACACCTGAGGTTGCCGGCGGTGGTGGTCAAGGTCGTCCTCGGCGACCTGATGGAACACGGGGCCGTGACGGTGCGGGCGCCGTGCTTCCCCACCGGCGGCTCCTTCGCCGACGACGACCAGTCCCTGCTCCGGGCGGTGCTCGATGGCCTGCGCAAACGGCTCTGAGCCGGCCGCCCGTCGATCCTCCGCGACCTTGAAGGTCCTGGTCGCGGGCGGGTTCGGGGCGGGCAAGACCACATTCGTGGGCGCGGTGAGCGAGATCGAGCCGCTGAGCACGGAGGAACTGCTGAGCGGGCTGAGCGAGGCCGCCGACCCGCTCGACGGGGTCGAGGCGAAGACGACCACGACCGTGGCGCTGGACTTCGGCCGGATCACCCTGGACGAGCGGAACGTTCTCTACCTCTTCGGCACCCCCGGTCAGCAGCGCTTCTGGTTCCTCTGGGAGGAGCTGTGCGCGGGCGCGTTGGGGGCGGTGGTGCTCGCCGACACGCGCCGCCTCGCCGACTGTTTCCCCGCCGTGGACTTCTTCGAGCGGCGGGGGATCGCCTTCGTCGTCGCCGTCAACGAGTTCGCCGGCGGGCACCGCTACGCCCCCGACGAGGTCCGGGACGCCATGGGGCTCGGCCCGGAGGTGCCCGTCGTGCGCTGCGACGCACGCCTGCCGAGCTCCGGAACGGGGGTGCTGGCAGCCCTGGTCCACCACTTGCTCCATCCGAACCGTTCGACGTACCCGGAGTACGCAATGTCCGTGCAGTCCGTGTAGTTCAAGCAGTTCATGCCGTTTCATGAGGTCCGCGCGGCGCGCGGAGCGACGTGATGTGGGGGAGACACCATGACGTACTACGAATCGACCGGACACCTGCTGCTCACGCCTGTGGACCGGGAGGCGCCCGCACGCGTGCTGAGACTGCGTGAACTGGGGCTGGGGGAGCGGGTGGACGGGGAACTGGACGCGTTCGCGCGGCGGGTCGCGGACGAGCTCGGGGCGCCGTACGCCGGCATCAATTTCATCAGCGAGGAGCGGCAGTTCTTCGCCGGCCTGCACCACGCGCCCGACGCACCGGCGAGCGGCTATCCGGCGCGGGCGCTCCCCCGGGACCACGGGTACTGCCCCCACGTGGTGGTCCGGCGGCGCGCGCTGGTGCTGGAGGACGTACGGGACTTCGCGCGCTTCGCGGGCAACGCCGTCGTGGACGAGAGCGGGGTGCGGTCCTACGCGGGCGCGCCGCTGACCGACCGGCGCGGGATCGTCCTGGGTACGGTGTGCGCGGTGGACGTGGTGCCGAGGCGGTGGGGACTGGCGGGGCTCGCGACGGTGAAGGCGCTGGCGGCGGAGCTGGTGGAGCTGGTGCACGCCCGGGAGGACCTCGCGGCCCGGGGGTGAATGTCAGTGCCCGGGTCTACGGTCGTCGGACGAGGGTCGGCACCGCAACGGACCGGAGAGGAGTCGGGGGATGGCCATGACGGCGGAGGACGTCCGGCAGATCGCACTGTCGCTCCCTGACAGCAGCGAGAAGCTCGCCTGGGGCATGCCCACCTTCAGGGTGGGCGGCGGAGCGAGCGGGAAGAGCGGGAAGGTCTTCGCGGCGCTCGCCGACGACGACACCTCGATCGGGGTGAAGTGTCCCCGGGAGGACCGCGAGGAGCTGATCGCGGCGGAGCCGGAGAAGTTCTTCATACGGCCCGGCCACGACGACAACTACGCGTGGCTCCGGGTCCGGCTGGCGGCGGTGGAGGACGCGGCGGAGCTGCGCTCGATCCTGACCGACTCCTGGCGCCAGGCGGCCCCCAAGCGCCTGGCGGCGGCCCATCCGGAACTGGACCGCCCCGCGCCGAAGGGGCCCGTCACCGCTGGATGAAGGCTGCGATCCGCGCACGCAGCGCGGCAGGGTCGAGTCCGTGGGCCGCCGTGTGCTCGTCGATCGTGCCGTAGCGACGCAGCTCGGCCCGGCCGACCCCGAGGCCGAGCACCCGGTGCGGGACGGCTTCGAGTGCCTGGTTCGCGGCAGCCGTGGAGGTCCCGGCGAGGTAGGGCTCGACGAGCACCACGTCGGCCGGGCCGTGCCCGACGGCCGCACGCAGCGCCGCGTCGTCGAAGGGCCGTACGGTCGGCGCGTACAGCACGCTCACATCCATGCCCTCGGTCGCGGCGAGGACGTTGTCGAGCAGGGGCCCGACGGCGACGACGACGCCTGCGCGGCCCTCCCGTACGGTCTGGAATCCCAGGCCCGCGACGGGGCGGGCCGCCGTGTTCGACTGCTCGGAGAGCCGGACGTAGACCTTGTCGTCGCCGGCGGCGTAGGCGTGGCGCAGCAGCGCCTCGGCCTCGTCCGGGTGGCCCGGGACGTGCACGGTCCAGCCGTCCAGGGTGTCCAGCAGGGCCACGTCGCCCGGCGCCATGTGGGTGAACCCACCGGCCGGCCAGTCGTAGCTCGCGCTCGCGCTGACGAGCACCCCGCCCGTGCCCTGGTGCCCGAAGTCGAGCTTGACCTGCTCGAAGGGCCGCTCGACGAGGAAGCTGGCGAAGGTGTGCACCACGGGACGCAGTCCCGTGAGGGCCAGGCCGCCGCCCACGCTGACCAGCAGCTGCTCGCGGATGCCCACATTGATCACCCGGTCCGGATGGCGGTCCTGGGCGGGCCGGAAGCCGTCCATGGTGATCTCGGCCAGCACGACGGCCAGCCGGGGATCCTCGTCGAGTGCACGCGATGTGACCGAGATGAACCGTTCGCGCATGGTGTCCATGTCTCCCCCTCGGAGGTGGCTGGTGCTTCTTGAGTGCTTCGGCGGTGCTTCTTCAACGCTTCTTCAGCGCTTCTTCAGCGCTTCTTCTCGACCCGGGCGACCACGGCGTGCGGTCGGCCCGGATGAGGTGTGGTGTACGCCGTGTGCAGCGCCGCGTGGTCCCGGCCGTCCACGGTGACCGCCGACCAGCCGGCGGCCTCGAAACGGGAGGCGATGCCACCCCGCCAGCCGTGGGTCGCGGAGTCGTTGTCGATCACGATCGTGTGCAAGCGCTCCAGACCGGCCGAGCCGGCGTACGCGATCGCCTCGTGGTTGCTTCCCTCGTCCAGCTCGGCGTCCCCGATCAGCACCCACACGGCCGGGTCGGTGAGCCCCTGGGCCCGCAGTCCGAGGGCGCTTCCGACGGCGAGCGGCAGCCCGTGCCCGAGCGAACCGCTGCCGATCTCCACTCCGGGGATCAAGGTGCGGTCCGGGTGGTGCCCGAGGGGCGAGTCGTACGCGCCGAACCCGCTGAGCCAGTCGACCGGGAAGAACCCCTTGGCGGCGAGGACGGCGTAGTACGCCATCGGCCCGTGCCCCTTCGACAGCAGGAACCGGTCCCGCTCCGGATCTCCGGCGCTGCCGGGCCCGACGCGCAGGACCCGGTCGTAGAGCACCCACAGCGCGTCGAGCGTGGAGGTGGCGGCGGGGCCGTGCTTCTCGGCCCCGGTCATGAGGGCCATGAGCGCGCCCAGGTCTTCGTGGCGGAACCTGGCATCCGCGGCTGCTGTCCGTGTCATGCACCGATCTTGCAACCTCAAGCGCGCTTGAGGTCAACCACCACCCGGCCGGCCTTCGCCACGCCCTCATCCCGCCACGGAGAAGAAAGGTGCGCGCGAGCACCTCCGGAAGTGCGGTATCGTTCTCCTGCGCGTTCAACCAGGGGAAACCCCAGGTCAACGGGCATCGGGACGTGGCGCAGCTTGGTAGCGCACTTGACTGGGGGTCAAGGGGTCGCAGGTTCAAATCCTGTCGTCCCGACTTTGCTTCATGCAGGTCGGAGGTCGTCTTCTCAGAAATGGGAAGGCGACCTTTCGTGCGTCCGGGGCCGTGGGCGCTCTTACGGTGCGGGAGTCGCGGGCGCTTCCTCCGTGCGCGGCCAGTGCCGTCCTTCGAGGGCCTCGGCGCTGCGATTGAGGCGGACCAGGGCGTCCTCGAGCTGCCGTACTTCCTCGGGGGACCAGTCGGCGACCACCCGGGCCAGGCAGGACCGGTTGACCCCGCGGTCCTCGGTGAGCCGGCGCCCGCCTTCCTCCGTGATGCACAGCTTGCGGGCCATGCCGCCTTCCGGGTCCGGGACGCGCTCGGCCAGTCCGCAGCGCAGCAGCGCGGCGGTTTGACGGTTCACTGTCGAGGTGTCGAGCCCGAAAGCCTCCGACAACTGCCCGATGGACATGGGGCCTTGTGTGTCGATCCGGCTGAGCAGCAGGTACGCCGACCGCTCCAGGCGTTCGGGGTCGCGCTCGCGCCGGGCCATCACCTGGTGTCGCGAGAGGAGCATCAGCTCCCGCTCCAGTTTCTCCAGCACTGCGCCTCCCCGTTCCTTCCGACGTCCCATTGTCGCGGACCTGCGAACGCGGGGACCGGCGGCCCCCCGCACGGCTCGGTCTGCGTGCGGTGTCGTCGCCCTCGGGGTGGACGCCGCAATATGCATGATACATAGCGTGTGTACTATGCACTTCTCGTCGTCACCCGGCGAGCCACAGCTCAACCCGGAGGACCCGCATGACCGTCACCACGTCCACCGCCTCCCGTGCGGCCGAGATCCTTTCCCGGCCCGTCCAGCTGAACGGCCTGACCGTCCCCAACCGCATCGCGATGGCGCCGATGACCCGGATGTTCTCCCCCGACGGCGTGCCGGGCGAGGACGTGCAGGCGTACTACGCCAGCCGGGCCGCCGCGGGTGTGGGCCTGATCGTCACCGAGGGCACCTACGTCGGTCACGACTCCGCCGGGCAGAGCGACCGAGTGCCGCGGTTCCACGGCGAGGAGCAGCTGGCGGGGTGGGCGAAGGTCGCCGCGGCCGTGCACGAGTCGGGCGGCACGATCGTCCCCCAGCTGTGGCACATAGGCATGGTGCGCAAGCAGGGCGAGGCGCCGTACCCGGACGCCCCCGCCGTGGGTCCCTCCGGCATCCGTGTGGACGGCACCGAGGGGACCGGCAAGGCGATGACCCGCGCCGACCTCGACGACGTCATCGGCGCGTTCGTCGACGCCGCGGCGGAGGCCGAGCGGATCGGCTTCGACGGTGTCGAACTGCACGGCGCCCACGGCTACCTGATCGACCAGTTCCTGTGGGAGCGGACCAACCGCCGCACCGACGGCTACGGCGGCGACGCGGTGGCCCGTACGAAGTTCGCCGTGGAGGTCGTGGCTGCGGTCCGCGAGCGCGTAGCGGCCGACTTCCCGGTGATCTTCCGCTACTCCCAGTGGAAGCAGGAGGCCTACGACGGGAGGCTCGCGCACACCCCGGAGGAACTGGAGGCCATCCTCGCCCCGCTGGCGGCGGCCGGTGTCGACGCGTTCCACGCCTCCACCCGGCGCTACTGGCTCCCGGAGTTCGAGGGCTCGGACCTGAACCTGGCCGGCTGGACCAAGAAGCTCACCGGCCGGCCGACCATCACCGTGGGCTCGGTCGGCCTCGACGGCGACTTCCTCCGCGCTTTCGCCGGCGAAGGCGCGGCGCTCGGCGACATCGACAACCTCCTGGACCGCATGGAACGCGAAGAGTTCGACATGGTCGCCGTCGGCCGGGCGCTGCTCCAGGACCCGCAGTGGGCGGCGAAGGTCCTCGGCAACCGCTTCGACGAGCTGAAGCCGTACGACGCGGCGGCGCTCAAGTCGCTCAGCCGGTAGCTGACAACCGGTAACCGGTTACCGGTAACCGGAGGCCGTCCGTGCGGCCGGCCCGCGATCGCGCCGCCGGGCGATCGCGGTCACCGGCGGGTCGCTTGGACGGTCCAGGTCGCCGAGGCGTAGCGGACGCCGTCGGCGGTTTCGTGGGCGGTGAGGGTGGCTCTCAGGTCGTCGACGGCGCGCCGTCGGCCTTCGTCGTCGAGTCCCTCGAGCATCCAGCCGAGCATGCCGAGTATGAACCGCTCCGCGTCGCCGGAGTCCTCGCCGAACCGCATCGTCTCGCTGTGGGGTTCCAGCCGGACGTCGGTGAAGCCGGCGGCCTCGAGAACGGTCCGGACCCGCTCCGGTTCCGCGAGCGCGAACGGTCCGGGGGCGTCGGGCGCGGGCGTGGGCAGCGGGCGTCCGGCGGCCAGGGCTCGGGTGAACGAGAGGAACCACTCGTTGTCCGCCGGTGCCTGCCAGACCAGTTGGACGAGGCGTCCGCCGGGTCGCAGCGCGCCTGCGACGTTGCGGAAAGCGGCGGCCGGGTCGGCGAAGAACATCGTCCCGGTGCGGCTGACGGCCACGTCGAATGCCGCGGAGGGGAAGGGGTGGACCTGGGCGTCGGCCTGGACGAAGTCGGCGTTGCTCAGTCCCTCGGCCGCCGTACGCTGCCGGGCCACCCGCAGCATCGCCGCCGACAGGTCCACACCCAGGGCCCGGCCGTCGCTCGCCCGTCGCGCGGCGTCGCGGGTGGTCTCGCCGGTGCCGCAGCCGATGTCCAGTACCTGGTCGGTGGCGGATATGCCGGCTGCGGCGAGGAGGTGCGGGTGGTGGGCGCTTATGGCGCGGTCGTACCGATCGGCATGTTCCGCCCAGTACGCCCCTTCCTGACCGTCCCAGGCACGGGCCTGTTCGGCGTTGGCGGGATCGACCCGAATAGTGCTGATCATGACTATCACCGCCTATGCTGTCTAAATAGTCCCAAAGGGACTATTTCCGGAATACGCCTCGAGGCTGGCGATGTCAATGGGCCCGGCGCTCACCACCACGTCGTACGCGATCCTCGGCCTGCTCTCGGTCCGGCCCTGGAGCACGTACGAGCTCGCACAGCAGATGGACCGGAGCCTGGGCCGCATCTGGCCCCGGGCCCAGAGCAAGCTGTACGAGGAGCCGAAGAAGCTCGTCCGCCACGGCCTGGCCGAGGCGACGCGAGAAGCGGTCGGACGGCGGCCCCGCACCGTCTACAGCATCACTGCCGAGGGGCGGCGCGCGCTGGCCGACTGGCTGCCCGAGCCGAGCGCCGGGCCGGTCCTGGAGTCCGAACAGCTCCTCAAGGTGTTCTTCGCGGACTCCGGTACCAGCGCCGACACCTTGGCCACCCTCCGCGCTGCCCGGGCCTGGGCCGAAGAGCGCAACCAGGGCAACGCCGCGACCGCGCAAGCCCATCTCGCCGGCGAGGCTCCGTTCCCGGAACGGGCCGCCCAGACGCTGCTCGTCGGCCGCTTCCTCACCGACTACTACCGACTCGTCGCCACCTGGGCCGAGTGGGCGACCGCCATCGTCGAGCAGTGGCCCGACGATCCCGCGGACGCCGTCCCCGACCCCGGGGAGCTGGCCGAGGTCCTGCGGCGAGCGAGCTGGAGCGCCACGGGCAAGGCCTGAGCGCTCCGGATTGCCGCTCCACCCATTCGGCGTAGCGTGAATTGAGGGTCTATCCACTGGCGGACAGCCCCGGGCTCGCTGGATTTCCCACCGTCACGAGTCGGGGCAAGAGGAGCGATGGCCATGGGCAACCTCAGTGTGGACCAGCTGAGCCAACGAGTGCGCGGCACCGTCGTCACCCCGGGGGACGAGGGGTACGACGAAGCCCGCAAGGTCTACAACGCCATGATCGACAGACGGCCGGCCGTCGTCGTCCGCTGCGCCAACGCCGGCGACGTCATGGCGGCCGTCGACTTCGCCCGGGAGAACGGGCTCGACCTGGCGGTCCGGGGCGGCGGGCACAGCGTGCCCGGCTTCGGCACCTGCGACGACGGGGTGGTCGCCGACCTGTCCGCGATGCGCGGCGTCCGCGTCGACCCCGTACGGCGGACGGCGCGCGCCGAGGGCGGCGCGACCTGGGGCGACTTCAACGCGGCCACCCACGCCTTCGGCCTGGCGACGACCGGCGGGATCATCTCCACCACCGGCGTCGGCGGCCTCACCCTGGGCGGCGGCATCGGCTACCTCGACCGCGGACTGGGCCTGAGCTGCGACAACCTGATCTCGGCCGATGTGGTGACGGCGGACGGACAGCTCGTCGTGGCGAGCGAGCAGGAGCACGAGGACCTCTTCTGGGCGCTGCGCGGCGGTGGTGGCAACTTCGGCGCGGTGACCTCCCTCGAATTCCGGCTCAGCCCCGTCAAGGACATCTACGGCGGGCCGATCCTCTACGAGCTGGACAGCGCCGGCGCCGTGCTGCGCGCCTACCGGGACTTCATCGCCGACGCGCCGGAGCAGCTCGGCGCGTTCCCGGCCTTCCAGATCGCCCCGCCGCTGCCGTTCATCCCGCAGGACCGGCACGGCGACACCTTCATCCTGATCGTGTCGTGCTGGGCGGGCCCGACGGAGGAGGGCGAGCGCGCCCTCCAGCCCTTCCACGACTTCGCCCCGGTGGTCGCGGAGCACGTCGGCGTCATGCCGTATCCCGCACTGAACAGCGCCTTCGACGCGCTGGTGCCGCCCGGTCTGCAGCACTACTGGAAGGCCAACTTCGTGACGGAGCTGAGCGACGACGCGATCGAGGCGCACCTGGTGCACGGCCCCCGCGTGCCCGCCGTCAACTCCACGGTCCACATCTACCCGATCAACGGCGCCTGCCACCGCGTCGCCCCGGACGCAACGGCCTTCGCCTACCGGGACGCCTCCTTCGCCACCGTCATCGCGGGCATGTGGCCGGACCCCGCCGACAACGAGGCCAACACCGCCTGGGTCCGCGACTACTACGAGGCCACCGCCCCGCACTCGGAGGAGGGCGGCTACGTCAACTTCATGGCGGACGACGACCAGGACCGCATCCGCGCCAACTACAAGAGCAACTACGACCGCTTGGTCCAGGTCAAGGGCACGTACGACCCGGGCAACCTCTTCCATCTGAACCAGAACATCAAGCCCTAGCGGAGCGGTGGGCGGCCACGATGTGGGGCGAAGGGGAAGCCTACGAGCCGTACATCGGGCGGTGGAGCAGGCAGGTGGCGGTGGAGTGCGTTCGGCGGCTGGGCATCGCGCCGGGCAGCGACTGGCGGGACATCGGCTGTGGCACGGGCGCCGTCACACAGGCCGTCCTGGACGTGGCGGACCCCGAGCGGGTGGTGGGAGCCGACCCGTCGGACGGCTACGTCCGGTACGCCCGGCGGCACGTCACGGATTCCCGGGCCCGGTTCGTACGCGCCGATGCGATGGGGCTGCCGTTCCCGGACGGCCGGGCGTCGGTGGCGGTCAGCGGCCTGGTCCTCAACTTCGTCCCCGTTCCCGAGCGGGCCGTCGCCGAGATGGCCCGCATCGTGCGCCCCGGCGGCACGGTCGCCGCGTACCTCTGGGACTACACCCAGGGAGGCATGGAACTCATCCGCCACTTCTGGGAGGCCGCCGTCTCCCTGGACGCGGGCAGCCGGGAGCTGGACGAGGCCGTCCGGTTCCCCCGGTGCGCGCCCGGGCCGCTGGAGGAGCTGCTGCGGTCGGCCGGGATGACGGACGTGGAGGTCGACGAGATCAGCATCCCCACACGCTTCAGGGATTTCGACGACTACTGGGCCCCGTTCCTGGGCGGGCAAGGGCCTGCGCCGTCGTACCTCGCCTCCCTGCCGCCGGAGCGGCACGACGCGTTGCGCGAGCGCCTGCGTGCTCGCGTACCCGTGGAGGCCGACGGGTCGATCGTGCTGACCGCTCGCGCCTGGAACGGCCGGGGGAGGCGTCCGACCCGCTGACGCCATGGCCGTGGCCTCCCCGAGCCCCGCCCCCGTACGCCCGCTACTGGGCGGGGTGCGTCTTGGTGAGGGTGCAGACGCCGTCCGTGCACCGGCGCTCCAGGCGGCCGCGCGAGATGGTTTGCGCCAGGCCGACCATCCAGCACGTGGGGCAGCCGCGGAAGGCGATGAGGGCCAACGGGGCCGCCAGCAGGGCGACCGGGCCGACGGCGGGGACCAGGGCGATCGAGCCGATGATCAGCCCGAAACCGAGGGCGCCGCGCGCCAGATGGCGCGGGACGGACCTGCTGGCGAAATTCGCCCCGGGCGCTGTGGATCGTGGGGGCTTCACGGTGTTCACCGTCGTGAGTCTCCTTCGACTACTGGTGGGTCGATCGCCGTCAATGTGTGCCGCAGTGCTGCGCGTGCCCGGTGCAGCCGCGATTTCATCGCGGCGGTGCTCAGACCGAGCGCATCGGCGACGGCCTTGCCGGGCAGGCCCTGGACGTCCCGCAGGATCAGGACCTGGCGCTGGTCACGGGGAAGGCTGCCGAGCGCGGCCTCGATCCGCTCCGCCTCCAGCCTGCGCAGCACGGCGTCCTCGGCGGACGGGTCCGTCGACTCCGGGTGGGTCGGTGCTTCGTCGCTCCGCGAGAGGAGCAGCCGTACCTGCCGCAGGCACTCGTTGCGCACGATCCGGAACATCCACGAGGCGAGGGCGCCGGTGGCCCGCAAGGTGCCGATCTTCCGGTAGAGGATGATCAGCGCCTCCTGCGCGGCGTCCTCCGCGTCCTGGGGCGAGGCGCAGAGCGAGAGGGCGAACCTGCGCACATGAGGCTGCGATTCCATGACGACGGTGGTGAGCGAGGTGACGTCGCCGTCCTGAGCGGCCTTGATCAGCCGCTCGTCCGGCCAGGGGAAGCGTTGGTTCACGTGCTGCTCATTCCGGAAGGTTCCTACGGCAGGGTCTGGTCAGGCTCGGCTCTTGTAGCGCCGCATCAGGTGCCGGCTGCACGCGCCTACGAGCAGCGCTCCGACGACTACGAGACCGGTGATCATCATGGGTGTTTCCTCCTGGCTCAGCCGGCCCGTTCGGCCGGTACAAGGACAAGAGGCGGGGAGGCCCGAAAAGGATTCAGCCGAAGGTTCCGAGTCGGGTCATCTCCCTGCACGATCCGGACGCGACCCTGCACAATGGCCTCCGGCAAGGTCAACGGGGCTCACATGAGGCCCAGTTGTCCGGCGGCTGGGGGAGAGGCTATGGAACGGCAGATCCAGGAGATCGAGCTGCCCAACGGGGAGACCGTGCTAGCGCGCGTCAGCGTGATGCGCCCCGAAGACGCTCCCCGCGGATCGGACGAGTTCGCCTACGACGACGTGGGCGCGCTCGACCACCTGACCGCCCGGGTGGATCAGCTGAACGAGCTGGTCAGCGGCATCGGTTCCGCCGTACTCGAATCCGCGCGGGCCGCCCGCCCCGACGAGGTCAGCGCCACCTTCGGGATCGAGCTCGCGGTGAAGCCGGGCAAGGCCGTCGCCATGCTGGCGGACGGCGAGGCCAAGGCCGCCATCTCGGTCACCCTCACCTGGAGCCGCCGAGATGCCGAAGGCAGGGTGGGCCCGGGCCCGGACGACGCAAGCGGATGACGGCGGCGAAACTCGAAGAGCTCACACGCCGCGCCACGGTGCGGATCGGGCCCCGAGGAGACCCGGACAGGCTCTGGGGCACCGGGTTCTTCGTCGCACCCGGCTGGGTGCTCAGCTGCGCCCACGTGATTCCCGGAGTGGACCAGCCGGAAGCGGTGGGCACCTTCCTGGTGCACGGACTGCACGGCAGTACTCCGGCACGGCTCGGGTACTGGCTGGGCGGGGGGTTCGACCCCGAACAGGACCTCGTGCTGATCCGGCTGGAGGACGACTCGGTCCGGCACGCGTGCGTACGGCTCGGCGACCGGAGCGACGCACCCTCACGGGTGACGGTCTACGGGTGGCGTGCGGCCGAGGGCTCCAAGCCCCAGACGTGGAGCGGGCACTGCGTCATCAACGGCAGTGACGGATCGAGCGGACTCACCCTCGGCCCCGAGACCGAGATCCCCCACGGGGCCTCGGGCGGCCCGGTGCTGGACCGGGACCGCGGCGCCGTCCTCGGTGTGGTCAAGGCGCGCAGGCGCGGCAAGGACGGCGGGCTGGCCATCGCCGCCACGGCGCTGCGCGGGTTCGCACGGGCGGTGCCCGTCGGTGGTGAGCAAGGGCTGGGGTACGAGCCGTACCGGGAGCTCATCCGCGCCCACGACCAGTGGCACCACCGCATGCGGGAGGAGCCAGGCTCGGCCGCGAAGTCCTGGGTGGCCGCGCAGGAAGGGCTCGTACCCTCGGGCGAGCGGGTCTGGACCCCGAGGGACAGCGCCGCGGCGTCCGCCCTGCTGGCCGAACTGCCTCCGCCCGTCTCCACGCGGGAACTCGAATCGCTCATCGAGGTCGCGGTGGGCGAGGAACCCCTGTGGCCGGGGGCGGTGGCCGCGCGCGACTGGCGCGACGGACACGGCTGGCTCTACGAGACGGCCGACGGCGACGACATCGCCTTCCTGCACTACCTCCTGCTCGTGGCCAGGACCTGCGCCGCGGAACGGCCCGGGCCGGCCGCCGAACTGGAACGCTGGGTGCAGCAGCGCGCCGGACGCCTGCCCGTCTACTACCGGGCGCTGCTGAAGACGCCCAGGATCGCCGCCTGGGTCGCCGCGCGAGCCGCCGGGGCGGAGGCGGGCGGCCCGGTGGTCGCGGTCGAGCTCCGCCCGGACGCCTACCGGCCGCAGGACCGATTCCACTGGCGGATCTGGACCTGGGCCGAGAAGGCGGGCTGCTTCCACGCCTGGGACGAGGGGGACGAGGCGGAGGGAGCCTCGCTCGCCGAACTGCCGTACCTCCTGAGCGAGCCGCTGCACGAGATCTTCGGCCGGACCGACACCGAGGACAGGCCCGCACGGCTCGAATTCGCGCTGCCCGTCGAGTGCTTCGACGAGGACGTGCACCTGTGGCGCTCCCGGCTCGTCGCGCGGAGCATGAAGCCGGACCCCGCCGACCAGCCCTTCGGCGTCCACCGGCAAGTGGTCCTGCGCCCGCTGGAAAGGGCCGCGACCCCCCGGGAGCTCCACAGGGAGCGCTGGCTGGGCGTGGCCGAGGGGGCGCTGGAAACGCTGCCCCTCAGATGGCCCGAAGCGGGGAGCGAGGTGCTGGAGGCAGCGCCGGCCGGGGCCGTACCGCTGGTGTGCAGAACGGCGGGGGACGGGGCCGAACCGCTGCGCGAGGTGATCAGGGCGGGATACGCCGTCGCCCTGTGGCGTCGGGGCGACCCGCACCAGGCGGGCTGCGGCACGCCCTGCGGGGACCTGGAGGACCGGGTGGCACGGCTGCTGCGCCGGGCCCGTCAGGCCGGCGCCCTGCCCGAGGAACTGCGGATGCTGCGCGAGCGCATCAGCAGGGCCGACGTCGATGCGGACTGGGCCGAACCGCTGGCCCTGCTCTACGACGACCCGGACCGTCCGCTCCCCGAGCCGGCGGGCCTGCTGAACTCGCCCTGACCCCGCCGGCAGCCCGCCCCACCGCGATCGCTATCCGAGGAGCACGTCATGACCACCCCCGACTGGTTCGTCTTCCGGGGCACCGGCGAACCGCACGACGGTGTCGACCGCCTGCCGGAACCGCCCCCCTGGCGCGACTTCGACGGCTCCCCGGTGGTCTCCGGGCCCCCGTCCCTGGGCGCGGAGTCGACCCGGCGGCTGGGCTCCGAGGCAGCCATGGGATCCGCGGGCCTCGCCTGGCGCCCGGCCGAACTGGAGATGATCAACGCCGCCCTGTACCTGCGGCGCCCCCTTCTCGTGACGGGCGAGCCGGGCTCGGGGAAGTCGACGCTCGCGCACGCCCTCGCCCACGAACTGGGGCTCGGCCGCGTACTGCACTGGCCGGTCGTCAGTCGTACGACGCTGCGCGAGGGGCTGTACTCGTACGACGCCATCGCCCGGCTCCAGGACATGCAGCTGGCCCGTGAGGGAGGCGAGGACCACACGCGGGACATCGGCCGCTACCTCCGCCTCGGCCCGCTCGGCACCGCGCTGCTGCCGTACGACAAACCCCGCGTGCTCCTCGTCGACGAACTCGACAAGAGCGACATCGACCTGCCCAACGACCTGCTGAACGCACTGGAGGAAGGGGAGTTCACCATCCCCGAACTCCAGCGCCTCCAGGCCGTCCAGGAGGCCGTCGAGGTCGATACCGACGACGACACCCAGGCCGAGGTCACGAAGGGCAAGATCCGCTGCCGGGCCTTCCCCGTGGTCGTGATGACCAGCAACGGCGAACGGGACTTCCCCGTACCGCTGTTGCGCCGCTGCCTCCGTCTGGAACTGTCGTCGCCCAAGGACGACGAATGGGGCACCGGCCGCCTCCGGTCCATGGTCCGCGCCCACTTCGGCGAAGACGACGCCGAGGCCAACGACACCCTGATCCGGCAGTTCCTCCAGAGCAGGCCCGGCGCCCTGCGCACGGCGGACCAACTCCTCAACGCCATCTACCTGACGCAGGAGACGGTGCCCGGCAACGAGTCCGACCGGCAGCGGCTGGCCGAGATGCTGATGCGCCCCCTCGACCACGGTGAACCCGGGCCGAACTGATGGCCGCCAAGCCCCCCAAGCCTCCCGAGCCCGCCACGCCGCAGCCTCCCGAACCCCCGCCGCCTTCCGTGCCGGGCGGTGAACCGGCCGGTGTGCCCGCCGGCCCGGCGCCGCTCGTGGAGCTGGTGCGCAGGCTGCTGTCCGCGGGCGCGGAGCCGACGGCCCGCGAGCTCGCCGAGGCGCTCTGGCTGGCCCGGCACGTGGATCCGGCCGCGCCCTCCCTCCGGGCACCGGCCGAAGCGCCCTTCGCCGGTGCACCGGTTGGGGATGCACGGGACCCGGCCGGGGACGAGCCGGGCCCGAGCGGCGCCGCCGCCGCCGAGAGGGGCCCCGCAGCCACCGGCGGCACGGCCGGACCACCGGAGCGCACCCGCCTGTACGCGGACCACCCCCGCCCCCGCGCCCGGGGCGGAGGCCCCGCCGACGACCTCGAACGGGTCCGGGTCCCGATGGCCACCGCCCTGCCGCAGCCCCTGGCGCTGGTGCGCGCCCTGCGCCCGCTCCAGCGGTACCGGGCACCCACGCGCCCGGTGGAGGACCAGCTCGACGAACAGGCCACCGCGGAACGGGCGGCGCTGACGGGCCTGTTGCTGCCCGTCAGCCGTTCCTCCACCCGGCGCGAGGCGCGGATCCGTCTCGTCATGGACGTGTCGACCTCGACCCCGGTGTGGCAGCGGACCCTGGGGGAACTGAGCGAGATCCTCGCCGGGACCGGAGCGTTCCGCGAGATCCTGGTCCACCACGTGCGCGAGGCCGGGGACGGAAGGCTGCTGATCGGTCCCGCCCGGGACGGGAGCCGCCCGTTCTGGGGAGCGGAGCAGCTGAGGGACCCGTCCGGCCGGCAGCTGACGCTGGTGCTCAGCGACTGCGCCGGACCGCTGTGGCGTGCGGGACGGATGCAGCGGCTGCTCCACCGCTGGAGCGCGGTGGCACCCGTCGCCCTGGTCCAGCCGCTGCCCCAGCGGATGTGGCGGCGCACCCATCTGCCGGCTCTGTCGGGAACGCTGAGGCACCCCGAAGGGCTGGCGAGCCGGCTCGAGTTCGTCCCGCTCGAAGGCGGTACGCCGACAGGCCCGGTCCCCGTACCCGTGCTCGCGCCGACCAGCGCGGGGCTGGGAGCGTGGGCGCGCCTCCTGTCGACGTCGACGGGGATCGCGCTGCCGGCGGCGGCGGGCTGGGTGGGCCCCGACCACGCACCGGCCCTCCCCGCCGGGACGGACCGTACGCCGCTCCCCGCCGAGCTGATCGGCTCGTTCCGCCGGACCGCCTCGCGCCCCGCCCTGCAACTGGCCGTGTCGCTCTCGGCCGTCCCCCTCAGCCTCCCCGTGATGCAGTTGGTGCAGCGCAGTACGGCCCCCGGAACGGGGCCGTCCGTCCTCGCGGAGGTCCTGCTCAGCGGGCTCCTGCGGCGGGCCGAGCCCGACGGATGGTACGAGTTCGTGCCCGGCGTGCGCGAAGCACTGCTGCGGGCGCTGCCCCTGGGCGAAGCCCTCCTCGTACTCAAGTACTGCGGGGAGTACGTGGAGCGCCACTTCGGGCGGCGCGCCCACAACTTCCCGGCCCTCGCCCGTGCGTACCTCACCGGCGAGGAGCAGCCCGACGAGAACGCCGAGCTGCTCGCCCCACAGGCCTTCGCCGAGGTCTCCGCGCTGGTGGCCCGGCGCTACGCACGGGCCGTGCCCAACCGAGGAGCGGTGCAGGAGCGGGAAGAGGAGGAGCGGGCCCGCGCCGAGGAGCAGACGCGGGCGGTGGAGGTGGTGCGGGCCGAGGAGCGGGCGCGGGCCGATCTACGGGTGCGGGACGAGCAGCGGGTACGGGCCGAGGAACGCGTGCGGATCGAGGAGCAGGTACGCACCGAGGAGCGTGCACAGGCCGAGGAGCAGGTGCGGATTGGCGAGGAGCGGGTAAGGGCCGAGGAGCGGGCGCGGGCCGCGGAACGACGACGGGCCGACGAACGGGCGCATGCCGAGGAACGCGAGCGGGCCGAGCAGCGGGCACGGGCCGAGGAACGCCTGCGGATCGAAGAGCAGGTACGGGCCGACGAGCGTGCGCGGGCTGCGGAGCCGGAGCGGGGACGGGCCGCGGCGCGGACGCACAGCGAGGAGAGCGACCGCGCCCGGAGCATCGTCGTGGTCTACAGCGGTTCCAACAGGGCTTGGGCGGTCTGGCTGGCCCACCGGCTGGAGGTCCACGGACTGGGTACCGTGCTGAGCCGCTGGGAGCCGGCCCCCGGGCAGCGGCTGGGGGACGAGCTGCGCCGGCTGTTGCCGCGCCGGGGCTCGGTGCTGATGGTGCTCAGCGAACGTTTCTTCGCCACGGGCGAGCGGACCGACCGGGAGTGGAACACCGCGTGGAGCACCCTCGACCCGTCGGAGCGGGAGCGGTTCGCCGCGGTCGCCCTGACCGAGGCGAGGCTGCCCGCGACGCCGCTGGAGCCCGTGACCCTGTGGGGTGTGGACGCGTACGAGGCGGAGTACCGGGTGCTGCGCCGCCTGGAGCTGCCCACCGACCGGATCGGCACCGAGACCGGCCGGAGCGGCCCCCGCTTCCCGAACGAACCGCCCGAGATCTGGGGCCGGATCCCGCGCCGCAACCCCGGCTTCACCGGCCGCGACGAGCTCATCACCCACCTGCGCACGACCCTGGTCGAAGCCCCGCGCGGGGCTTCCTCCGTCGTCCTCCTCGGGCTCTCCGGCATCGGCAAGACCCAGATCGCCACCGAGTACGCCTACCGGTTCGCCTCGGAGTACGACGTGGTGTGGTGGGTCCCCGCCGGGGACCGGCCCACCCTGCGCGAACACCTTGCCGCCCTGGCCGACGCCCTCGGGCTGACCCACGACTACGGCGAGCGGATCCAGACCGTGCTCGAAGCACTGCGGCGGGGAACTCCGAACGGGCGGTGGCTGATCGTCTTCGACGGCTGCGACGACCCGGACGACCTCACAGACCTGCTGCCCGTCGGTCCGGGCGACGTCATCATCACCTCCCACAACCGCGAGTGGGGCTCCCGGCAGCCCCGCCCCGTCGAAGTCCCGCTCTACGACCGCTCCGAGTCCGTTGCCTTCGTCAGCCGCCGGGCGGTCCGCCTGACCGCTGCCGACGCCGACCGGCTCGCCGCGGCCCTGGGGGACCACCCGCTCGCGCTCGACCAGGCCGCCGGCTGGCTCGCCGACTCCTCGCTCGGCGTGCGGGACTACCTCGCCCTGCTGGAGCAGGGCGAGGACTCCCGCGAGGCCGTCACCCTCTCGGAGGACTACCCGCTGCCCTTCCCGACCGCGCTGGCCATCCTCCTCAACAACGTACGCGTGAACTTCCCCGACGCCCTCGCCCTGCTGCAGTTGTTCGTCTTCTTCGCCCCCGGCCCGGTACCGCTGCGGCTGCTGCGGGATCTCCCCGCCGGCGAGGTGCCGGAACGGGTCGCCGGGGTGACCGGCGACGCGGGCCGGTGGAACGGGGCGCTCAACAAGCTGGTCCAGTTCTCCGTCGTTCGCCTGGAGCACTCGGGCCGGCCCGTGGGAGAAGGCGGCGGCGCCGGGCCGGACACCGCACAGATCCACCGCACGGTGCACCGTGTCGTCCGCGAGAACCTCTCCGAGGACGAAGCCGAACCGCTCGCCCGCGCCGTTCAGCGGGCACTCGTCGCGGCCGATCCCGGCCGGCCCGACGATTCCCGGCTCTGGCCCCGGTACGCCGAACTCGTCCCGCACCTGAGACCCTCCGGGGCCCTCACGAGCAGCGACCCGAAGACCCAGGCCTTCCTCCTGCGCTGCGGGCGCTACCTGGTACTCGCCGGCGAGTACGACACCTGCCTGCGCTTGTGCGAGGACATCGACCGCTCCTGGCGGGACGTGCTCCGCGCGGACCACCCCACCCGGCGCGAGCTCGCCTCCTTGAACATCACTGCGCTGCGCCTCCTCGGCCGGCTGCACGAGGCCGAGGAGGCGTCCCGCGAGCTCCTCGCACGCGACGCCGGGCCGGACCGCGACCGGAGCCGACAAGCCCTGCGGGAGGAGGGTGCGCACGGGCTCCTCCTGCTGGCCCGCGGCCGGTACGAGGAGGCCCGCGAGCGGATCGAGCAGGTGGTGCAAACCGCGCGGGAGCTGTTCGGCGAGGACGACGACGCCACCTTGCAGGGCCAGTACGATCTGGCCTCCGCGCACCGGTTGCTGGGCCGCTACCGGGAAGCCCGGGAGCTCGACCTGTACACCCTGCGCCGCCGCGAGGACGTGCTGCGGGCCCGGCACCCTTCCACCCTTGCCTCCGGCCTCGCCCACGCCGTGGACCTGCGGCTGATGGGGCACTACCAGGAGGCGCAGACCGCGCAGGAACAGAGCGTCAGGCTCATCAGGCAGGTGCTGGGACCCTCCCACCCGCTGGCCCTGCGCGCCGAGCACAACCTCGGGCTGTGCCTGCGCGGTTGCGGAGACGTCCCCGGCGCGGGGGAGCTGCTGCGGACCGTGTGGGAGCGGGCCACGAGCCTCTTCGGACCGGACTCCCCGGGCACCCTGGCGGTGGGCTGCGACCACGCCGCGTACCTCCGGGAGCACGGGGACCTCGTCGAGGCCCGCCGGCTCTGCGAGCCGGTGCTTCACGCGTACGAGAGGCAGCTGGGCCACGCCCACCCGTACAGCGTCGGCGCGCGGGACAACTTCGCCCTGATCCTGCGGGAGCAGGGCGAGCGCGAGGAAGCGCTGTCGCTGGCGGAGCGGGCGTTGGCCGGAATGCGGGGCGCGGTCGGTGAGCGGCACCCGTGGACGCTGGGCTGCGCGCTGAACGTCACCGGGCACCGCCACGTCATGGGGCTCGAGGACGAAGCCCTCTCCCTGAGCCGGGAGACCCTGCGGGGCGCGGAGCAGGCACTCGGGTCGAAGCACCCGATGACGCTCTCCGCGCAGATCGCCCTCGCCGCGGACCTCCGCGCCGTACGTGCGCGCGAGGAGGCGGCCAAGTACGAGGAGGCGGGGATCAGGGGCCTCGCGAGCGCCCTGGGCGCCCAACACGTCCGCACCATCGCGGCGAGACAGCGGATCCGCCCGTACTGGGACTTCGAGCCCATTCCGGACTGATCGTCGGGGGCGCCCTGCCTACCGCGTGGCGCCTCGAGTTGATAGGCAAGTGGTTACTTGCCTATCCTGTGAGAGTGGCCGACGAACTCTTCAGAGCCTTGGCCGACCCGACCCGCCGCACCATCCTCGACGAGCTCGCGGAGAAGTCCGGGCAGACACTGTTCGAGATCTGCTCCCGGCTGACGATGAAGCACCGGCTGGGCATCTCGCGCCAGGGCGTCTCCCA
Organism: Streptomyces sp. NPDC058289; assembly: GCF_042880975.1. Lineage (NCBI taxonomy): Bacteria > Bacillati > Actinomycetota > Actinomycetes > Kitasatosporales > Streptomycetaceae > Streptomyces > Streptomyces sp. NPDC058289. The sequence continues at coordinate 39,975 of NZ_JBHVYI010000002.1, read as the reverse complement.
GCACCTCGCCGTACTGGAGGCCGCCGGACTCGTCGAGACCAGGCGGGAGGGCCGGTACAAGTTCCACGACCTGAACACGGCCCCGCTGCGGCAGATCGCCGAGCGATGGCACGTGCCCGACCCGCCCGGACCGGAAGAGAGCACCCCATGAAGATCCACCTGACCAGCGTCTTCGTCGACGACCAGGCCAAGGCCCTGCACTTCTACACCGAGATCCTCGGGTTCGTGAAGAAGCACGACGTCCCGCTGGGAGGGGAGCACCGGTGGCTGACCGTGGTCTCGCCCGACGAGCCCGGCGGCACCGAACTCCTCCTGGAACCCGCCGGTCACCCGGCCGCCAAGACCTACCGGGACGCACTCGTCGAGGACGGCATCCCGCTCGCCCAGTTCGCCGTCGACGACGTCAGGGCGGAGTACGAGCGCCTGCGCGGCCTCGGCGTCCGCTTCACCCAGGAGCCGCTGCAGATGGGCCCCGTCACCACCGCCGTCTTCGACGACACCTGCGGCAACCTGATCCAGCTCGCAACCGAGCCGAAGTAGCCGGCCGGCGCCTCGCCGGGGCCCGGCTCCAGGGGCCCGTGGACCTGCCTGCCCTTTCAGTGGCCGTTCCACTACCAGGCGTAATGGATCGGTTCGGGAACGGCGGGCTGGGCGGGCCGTCGTGGGAGGCCGGCTCCGTAGGTCGCACCGACCGGCGCAGGCTAAACTCTCGCCACATGACCAGCTCGGATACAGTCGATCGATTCCTTCAGAATCCTTATATTCTGGACCTCTTTGCCGGTCCGGGTGGTCTTGACGTAGCCGCGCACATGCTCGATGTGCCCTCGCTCGGGATCGAGTGGGACAAGGGCGCCTGTGAGACGCGTTACGCGGCCGGGCTCCGGACTTGGCACGCGGACGTCAGTGCCGTGCGTCGGGACAGGTTCCACGAGCTGCCCAAGGAACTGAACGTGCTGGCCGGTGGACCGCCGTGCCAGACGTACTCGGTGGCCGGGAATGGCGCGGGACGCAAGGCCCTGGACAAGGTCGAGAATCTCATTTACGCGTTGGTGAGGGACCGCGCGAGCGACGAGGAGATCGACAATCAGCTGAAGGAGCTGGGCAGCGACCCCCGAACCGCTCTGGTCCTGGAACCGCTCCGGTACGCGATCAAGGCTCTCAGCTGCCCGAACAGGGACGGACGACCGTTCGATGTGATCGTTCTGGAGCAGGTGCCCGCGGTCAAGGATCTCTGGGACGTCTACAAGAACGCCTTGGAAATGGGCCTGCCTGGCAAGGACGGGGCGAGATTCCAGTACAAGGTCGCCAAGGTCAAGACCCTGCGCACCGAGGCATATGGCGTCCCCCAGACTCGGCGCCGCGCGATCCTGATCGCGCGGCTCGAGAAGCACGGCACTCCTGCGGTGCCCCAGCCGACCCATCACACCTACAACTCTCACAAGCCGACGCAGGGTGGGCCGGAAGACGAGATGCTGGTGGCGCAGGCGCTTCAGCCCGAGCTGCCGATGGGGGAGACCGAGACCCCGCTCAGGCCCTGGGTTCCGATGCGCGATGTACTCAAGGCCACCAAGCAGAGGCCCAAGGGCAGGCAGCTTCCTTTCGAGATCGTGTCGAATTACGGCAGCGGCGGTGTTTCGACGGAGCGCGGCATCCGTACGGACGGACAACCGTCGTTCACCGTGACGGGGAAGGTCTCTCGCAATGCCGTTCGGCATACGAATGGCACTCTGCACGACGAGAAGCGCATGACCATCCCCGAAGCAGGCATCCTCCAGACTTTCCCCCCCGATTACCCCTGGAGGGGTGGCGACCAGTCGCAGCAGGTGGGCAATGCCGTGCCCCCGCTGTTCGGCATGCACGTGCTCGCGGCCGCGCTCGCACTGCCGCTCCCGCCGGAGGAGAAGCTGCGGGAGAGCTGGCCCAAGGCAGGGGCAGAGGATCGTGCCTCTCTCCGCAAGGAGGGCTGCGGGGCTCCGGACGGTTGTGGTCCCAACTGCCCGAAGCCCGAGGATCAGTCTTCCCCCTCGACATCCTCCAAGGCATCCCGCCCTCGGACCGGTGCGTCCGCGAAGAGGTCGGAGAAGTAGTCCACCAGGCGGCTCACGGAGAGCGCCGGTGCCGGTTCCTCGTCGGGGCCGGTCGGGAGCTTGGTGCGTGACACCTGGCGGGCATCCTCGGACTCGTCGATCCAGCCGAGCAGCGAGCGGGACTCGCGCTCGGCGTCGGGGGCGATCACGTCGTACATGAGCGTCGCGGCGGAGGCGTTGACGGCTCCGGCCAGGGCGTTGACCTCACGGCCGGTGGTGATCCCGCCCTTCTCGACGAGCCGGACGATCGCCTGGGCGGTGGGCCGGTGGTTGATCACGGACATGCGCAGGGCGGTGTTGAGGATGTCCTGGTTGCCGCAGGCCGTGACGACGGGTTCGTAGGCCGGGCCGTCACGGAAGAGCTCGGCCGCCCACCAGAGGCGGGCGAAGGCCTGCTTGTGGTACTGCCCCCGGAAGCGCTCGGCGGCCACCTTGGCCACCTTGCCGTCCTTCGGTTCCGGCAGGTGCCGCCAGACCACGTAGTCCGGGGCGACCCCGAGGGCGAGGTAGTTCCAGAGGCCGGGGTCGGCCGCCTCGCGGCGGGTGAGGCGGAGGGCGGCGTGCAGACGAGGGGCGAGCCACGCGTCGGCCTGCGTGGCCTTGAGCCCGTTGTGCCGGCAGTGGGCCATCGCATCCTCGGCCAGGTTCCGGACGGGCGACAGCTCGCCGCGCCGGTGGGAGTGCGCCAGGGGGTCGGTGACCTGGTTGAGCTTGATGCTCGGCACGTCCTCGCGGCCTGTGAGCAGTCCTTCGGTGAGGAACTCCGCAGCCTCGGCGTTGGGGAGCAGCGCGAGGTGCTCCGGGAGGTAGCTGGGCCGGTCGGTCATGCGTCGTCCCCCTGCGTGAGGCGTTCCAGGTCGCGGATGGTGGTGGAGAGCGTCCGGGGGACGCCTGCACGCCGCGAGGCGGCGAAGTGGATGCGGGGCTGGAGTTCTCCCCAGCCGGTGGCGGACGCTCCGGTGCGGGCCGAGTGCACCTCCCGCAGGGCGTCCTCCGGCTCGCGATCGGGGTACACGTCGGGGAGCATCTCCCGGAGCACGTCGCCCTGCCAGCCGTGCGGGAACAACGGGGTGCCGTCCTCCTCGATTTCCAGATCGCCGACGGCGGAGTGGAAGACGGCGGTCCAGACCTCGGAGCACATCTGGGCGATGAGGAGTTCCCGGACGGTCTTCTCGACGCCGTTGCCGCCGTCCACGGCGATCAGGTCGCCGAGGCCCTCGAAGTCGGTGTTGACGCGTACGACGGGGATCCGTCCGGTGGTGTCGACCAGCCAGGCGGAGTCCTTGAAGCGGTGGAGTCGGCTCGCCCCGGAGGCGAAGCCGACCATCTTGACGTCGAGTTCACGGGCGAGCGAGGGTGCGGACTCGATGACGTCCAGGAACCATTCCACGTCGGAGGTGGCGATCACCCGCCCCGGGACGCCGTCCACGGTGGCCACGACGTGAACGGTGAGGGAGGCGCGGTCGAGGAGGTCGCAGCGGTGGACGGACAGTTCGGCCGTGTGTTCGCGACCGTCGTCGGAGACCGGGGCGAACTCCACGGTCGTGCGGGTGTTGGTGGCGCGTTCGGTGAGTACGGCGACGACCTTGACGTCCCGCCAGGGCCCCGTGGGGTCCACTGCCTTGCCCGGGAGGCCGGCCGAGAGGCGGAGCCGTGCCTGGGTCCAGTCGGGTCGCTCTTCGTCGGGGCCGAGGGCCAGGACGCGTTCGACGGTGGAGATGTACTTGCTCTCCACGTCTTCCCAGGGCTCGCCCTCGGTCTTGAACTGGGCGCTGTCGACGCGCCAGGACACGTTGCCGGTGAGCCGTCGGTAGGGGTAGACCTTCACGCCTGCTCCCCCTTTCCGCTGCGGAGTTCGACGACGAGTCCGGTGAGTTGGGCCCGGACCGGGTGACGGGACACGTCGGTGATGCCGCGGAACACCGCCTTGCGGCTGCCGGGGATCAGGTTCAGGGACCCGTCGACGACCTCGCAGCCGCTGATGGCGACGAGTTCCTTCCAAGGGGCGGCGGGACGGGGGCCGGAGCGCACGTCGAACTTGGCGACCGGTGTGATCGGACGGTCCGTGTCGATGCTCGGCGACACTTGCAGGTCGACGGTGACCGACCAGGCTCCGGTCTCGTCGATCACTGCGTCCACGTGGTCCAGTTCGGGCAGGGCCGCGGTCCCGGTGGAGCGCGGCCTCTTCGTGGTGCCGCCCACCTTGAGCCGGCCGGCGATCTTGGCTTCTCCGCTGCTGCGGCGCTTGGCCCGGGGTACGGCGACCAGCTCGCGCACCGCGTTGTTGGCGGCCGCGGTCAGGGTGGAGATGCGTCGGTGCGCGGAGGGCGAGTAGCTGAGGCGGAGTTCCTCGGTCTGGCCCCACTTGTTGTGCTCGGGCGGCTCGGAGGCGCGGAGGAACTGTTCGGCCTCTTGGGCGCCGGGGGCGTGCTGCCCTGCCGCCCGGCCGGTGAGGAGGACGGCCTGGAAGGGGTTGGTGCCGATCGGGACGTTCGTGACGGCGCTGTCCTTGACGGTCATGCGGTTGCCCCGCATGGAGACCAGACGGTTGGGGCGGCCGTCGGCGTCCTCGGCGTGGGTGACCAGCAGGACGGCCTCGTGGGACACCCCACCGCGGACCTGGCCACCGTGCAGGGGCACGTTCAGCTGCACGGTGATGCGGGCGACCTCACCGGGGGCGGTGAGACGCTCGACGGTCTCGCCTTCCAGGAAGGCGCGCAGGGCGCGAGTACGGGAGGGCTGGGTGACCGACGGATCCACGCGCTCCTCGGGGATGAGGATCTCACCGTTGCGGTAGGTGCGGACAGACGCCTCCAAGTGGGGCTTGTGGGCGGCGCTGCCGGTCATCGCAGCCCAGAAGTTGCGGCCGAGCGCGTCGACGAGGCGGGCGTGCATGCGGTGGATGGAATCGTCGTCCTCCGTGGTCTCCTCCTCGTCCGCCGTGTGGGTGACGGGCGCCAGGCTGGCGACGTCGTGGGCACCGACGATGAGGAAGGACGTACCGGGGGCTGCGCTGTCACGGGTGAGGTGGAGCTTCTCGACGGTCTCCTCGTCCGCCCACCAAGACCGGGCCACGTCGGAGGACTTGGCGTCCGGGTCGGGACGTCCGAACCAGGCCGGGCCGGCGAATTCTCGACCGTCGACCTCGCGCCAGGGGAGGTCGAGCCGGCCGATCAGGCGACGTTCGGTGCGGCCCTCGTGGGGCTCGGAGAGCGTGGAGTTGATCAGCACGAGGCCGAGGCGGCTGGTGGCCCAGAGGGTGGCCTTGCCCAAGCCGTAGGAGCCGCCCGCCCCGGAGTCCGTCTTGTGACTGTCGAGCTGTCGGCGGACGACCGCGGCGAAGAGCCCGTTGTCGTAGTCGCCACCGGTCAGGCCGGTGGCGTTGTAGTCGTCGACCCGGAGCAGCACCAGGCGGTCGTGCTGGTACATGTCACGAAGCCCCGCCGAGATCGTGCGGGAGACCTTGCCCTGCTTGCCGGCGTCGGCGGCAAGTGCCTCGTAGTGGGGGAGCAGTTGCTCCCAGTCGATGGCCTCGCGGAAGCGCGCGAGGGCCTCGCCGGTGAGTTCGTGCAGGGTGTGCCGGACCCGGAGGGGCTCGGCGGGGTCGAGGCGCGCGTCGAGGCTGTTCTGGGTGGCCTCGCGGGCGAGCACCGAGACATCGGCTTCGAAGGCGAACGCGGCGGCGTTGCCGTACTCGCGGCCGCCGTCGGCGTGGGCGGGGCGGTGGTACCAGGAGACGGGCAGTCCGGCCTGGGCGTCGGAGCTGCGGGTGTGGATGGTTTCCAGGTCGGTCTCGAGTACGTCGGCGATGCGCCGGATGGTTTCGTCCCGAGGGACCGAGCGGCCTACGATCCAGGCGGAGACGGCGGCTCGGGTCATGCCCAGCTCGTCCGCCAGATCGGTCTGGCTCTTCCTGGCGTTCTTGAGCTGGCGTGCCAGCCAGGGGCCGAACTCCTCAGCCGCCTTCACGTCCCACCTGCTTCCGCTTCGTCCACTGGTGAGATCCACCGTACCGCACCGCTGTTGACATGGCGGAGGTCTGTCAAAGGCTCTTTGACGATGGGGGTCGCGTGCTCGAACAGGTCGTCGGTGCATTCAAATAGGAGGCTCAGGTTCCGCCCTATTTGGTCTCAATTCCCTGAAAATTCCGGCCACTTGGCGGTGGGTAGTGGCTTGAAGAGCATCTTGCGTTCCGGTGGGAACGCATGGTTGAGTCGGATCTTGGCAGTTGCGGAATCGACCGCGATGGCCGACCTCTCCCGTATCGGTTGTGGTTTCCTTCTCCTGCAACACGCGGTGGGGGGTGGAGAGTTGTAGGCTCGGGCCCACCCATGGCGCGGCCGGGAACATTTGCACGACGCACTGCCCCGTATGTCGGAGGCACTTCATTTCCTTGCCTGTTCGCCGGAATTCCGCCATGCATTTCCGCAAGGGCCTGTTTCCTCCTTACGTCACCCCGCACCACCTCGCATCATTTCCTCGCGAACATTCCCGTGAAAGCGAAAGTGCAGGTACCCAGGTGTCCTCGAAGAAGCCCCTGCCCGACATCATGCGCACCGTCGTCACCGCCCCGATGTGGAACCCGAGCGGCCGTCAGTGCGTCGCCACCGTTACGTTCGCCGTGCAGTTCGCCTGGTGACAGCACCGACCCGTCGCCCCTCCCTGTCCACCCCTTCGTCCTGAAGTGGAACCCTCCGTGGCCGATCCGCAGTACCCCGTGGTCCGCACCGTCGTCGAGCAGTCCCTCCGCGTCTTGGAGACCTACCGTGTCGACCCGGGCCTGATCCCCGAGCACGCCAACGGCGAGCGCCGCATCACGCAGGGCGGCTACGGCGACCGTCAGCTCTTCGAGCTGGTCCAGAACGCCGCCGACGAGATCCGCGACGATCCCGACGGCCGGATCCACGTCGTGCTCACCGACACCCACCTGTACTGCGCCAACCAGGGAAACCCGGTGACCTCCGAAGGTGCGGAGACCATCCTGCGCATGAGCACGTCGAGCAAGCGCGGAGGGCAGATCGGCCGGTTCGGCGTCGGAGTCAAGTCGGTCCTCGTGGTGACCGACGCCCCCGAGTTCTTCAGCCGCACCGGCAGCTTCGGCTTCGATCGGGCCTGGTCGCACGAGCTGATTCGGAACGTGCCCGGTGTGCGTGAGCGGCACGGCGAGGAGTTCGAGGCGCCCGTGCTGCGCATGGCGCGCGAGCTGGACATGGCGGCCGAACGCCTCCGGGACCAGGTGTTGGACGAACTACTGGAGTGGGCCACCACGGTCGTACGTCTGCCCTTGCTGCCGGGTGCCGCCGACCGGCTCGGCAAGGACATGCACGGGCATCAGGGCGTGGCCGGCCACGAGAGCCGCGAGGAGTTCCCGTCCGGCTTCCACCTGTTCTCCCCGCACGTGGGCCAGGTGGTCCTGGAGGACCGCCGCCCCCGCCCGAAAGCACGCCGGGCCCTGCGCGGCGAGAGCAACGGCAGCCTGCGCACGATCCACGAGGAGCGTGTCGGCAAGCCGCCGGCCACCTCGCAGTGGCGGGTCTTCAGCCACCTGCACGAACCGACGGAGGCCGCTCGCCGCGACGCCGGCGAACTGCATGACCGGCTGTCCATCGATGTGGCCTGGGCCGTCCCCGCGTACCGGGAGGGCGAACGCACCGGCCTGCTCGGCGCCACCGATGCCCGTGGACGGGGCAGGTTCTGGTCCTTCTTTCCCACCAAGTACGAGATGACCCTCAGCGGCATCCTGAACGGCGCCTGGAAGACCAACGAGGACAGGCAGAACCTGCTGGACTCCTCACCCTTCAACGTCGAGATGATCCAGGTTGCGGCCCGTCTCGTGGTCGACTCGCTGCCCGAACTCGCCCCTGCCGAGGACCCGGGCGCCTACCTCCCGCTGCTGCCCGGGCGCGCCAAGGGCGTTGAGGTCATCAGTTGGGCGGACCGCCTGCTCACCGAACAGATCTGGGCCGCCACCGTGGTGCGTCCGTCGCTGCCGGACCAGGACGGAATCCTGCGCACCCCCGGTGAGTTGAACATCAACCCCGACCTGGGGAAGGACACCACATCGCAGAACCGGTGGCTTCGGACCTGGCACTCGTACGACGGGCGGCCCCGCGACTGGGTGCACCCGTCGGCCGAGGCCACCGAGCTGCGATCGGGCAAGATCCAGCACATCCTGGCCGCGGCCGGGCGCCGGCGGGCCTCGGTCGTCGAGTGGCTGGAGGCGCTGGTCTCCGACGGCTCGGCGAAGGCTTCGCAGACCGCGATCCGGATCGTGGCCGACATGATCGCGTCGGAGGCCCCGTGCGCCACCGAGGCCCGCACGGCGAAGATCGTGCTCACCGAGGAGCACGGCCTGGTCGCCCCGGTGGGCGGCGTCGTGTATCGGCGCGCCGAGGAGGACGGTCTGCGGGAGTCGCTGGTCTACGTCGACCGTGCCCTGTCCGACGATCCGTCGCTCTCCTCCGCCCTCACCACCCTCGGCATCCAGGAGGCCGACGTCCGGGGACGCTTCGTGAGCATCCTCGACCAGGGCTTCGCCTCGTACGGACCGCAGGAGTGGAACCGGTTCTGGGAGCTGTTCCATCGGGCGGGCGCCTCCGTGGTGGGCCATGAGGTGACCAAGCGGGTACCGGTGCCGATGGACACCCTGATGGTGCGGACGGCGGACGGCCGCTTCCACACCATGCGCGACTGCATGCTGCCGGGCGTCGTCGTCACCGCGGAGAGCGACCCCGGGATCGCGGTGGACCTTCGGTTCCACTCCGACGACGTGGGCTTCTTCCGTGAGTCGGGCCTGCGGGACCGCCCCACGGCCGGCCACAAGCCCGAGGCTGAGCCCTGGTTCGAGGAGTACCGGGAGAGCCGGCACGCGGTCTACTGCCGCACGCTCGACGACCGTGCCAGCCGACCGACCCTCGCCAGGACCAGGATCGAGGGTGCTCCCGTCGGTGGACCGCTGCACCTGCTCCCGAGGCTCTCGAAGGAGGCCCGTGCGGCCTTCCTCGAGGCGCTGCCCGAGGAAGCTCTGATCGAGAACTGGACGCTGCAGATCGGCGTGCAGGCCGGCACGCGGCGACCGGTCCAGTCCCCGATCCGATGGATGCTCTCCCGACACGGTCTGATCGCGACCTCGCAGGGCGTCAAGCCCCTGAAAGAGGCCGTCGGCCCGCAGCTCGACGCTTACCGCGAGGTGCTCCCGGTGGCTTCGATCAGCAGGGAGAAGGCTCGCAAGCTGGGTCTCGCGGACAGCGTCGAGAAGGTCCGTCCCCGTCAGTGGGAACAGTTGCTCGAGAAGCTCCAAGAGGGGGAGGACGACGCCTTCATCGGGTCCACGTACGCCTTGCTGACCCGCCTGGAGATCGACTTCCCCGAAGGATCCCTGACCCGCTGCCGGATCGGCGACGCCTGGGACACCAGGGAGGACGGTGAGATCGCCGTCGCCGCGAACCCGGAGGAGTACCGCTCACTGCGGGGCGAGCGGGTACCTGCACTGCTGATGCCGGATCAAGAGTCCGCCGACCTCATGGTCGAGCAGTGGGGCATGCTGCGCCACGACGACGTCGTGAGCCGCGAGACCCGGCACGAGTCGACCGTGGAGGCGGTCCCGCTGTCCGAGGAGTTCCCGACGCTGCGCCAGAAGATGGGGAACTCGGTCGGCACGTATTCCCTGCTGCGCTGCTCCACGCTGGAGCAGGTCGTCCGTACTCCGCACGGGGCGCGGGCGAAGTCCTTGGAGAGCGCCCGTCAGGGCAACGTGATCAAGGTCGTGGACTCGCTGGACCGACTCGGCACGCTCCGGGGCGTGGACCGCGAGCTGGGTCTGCGGATGGGCGAGGCCGGTTGCCGTGCCGTCCTGGACGCCCAGGTCCGTCAGGAGCAGGACGAGAAGGTGAGGTCCGCGCTGAAGGCGATCCGCGGGGCCGGGGACGTGACGGCCAAGCTGGAGCTGTTGATCGGCGCGGAGGCCCTGCGCGACCGACTGCCCGTCGGGCTGATGGAAGCCGAGCGCCAGGAGCTGGCCGGGGAGGAGCCCACGGGGCACCGGATCGCGCAGATGGCGTTCAACGCCCACGGCGACACCGTGCTCAAGACCCACACCCGCGACATCCAGGAGCGCTTCCCGAGCGCCCCGTCGTCCTACACCGGAGGCTCGGCGGCGGTCTCCTTCGTAGCCGACCTCGGTCTGCCCGCGACCTTCGCCGGATATCGGGCGCCGAGTCTCGAACAGAGCCTGACGGTGGACGGCCCCCGCGACTTCCCGCGCCTGCACGAATACCAGGAGCGACTTGCCCTCAACATCTTCGAGATGTTGGACCGGCTGACCCCGCAGCGCGCCATGCTGTCGCTGCCCACCGGAGCCGGCAAGACACGCGTCACCGCCGAGGCCGTCATCCGGTGGGTGAAGCAGGCCGGCGAACTCAAGGGTCCGATCCTGTGGATCGCCCAGACCGAGGAGCTGTGCGAACAGGCCGTCCAGAGCTGGCAGTTCGTCTGGAACAAGGTCGGCGCACAGGCCGCGCTGACGATCAACCGGCTGTGGAGCTCGAACGAGGCGGCCCCGGTCGCCGACGGTCCGCAGCTCGTCGTGGCCACCGATGCCAAGCTCCAGGTCTGCCTGGACAACGACCGGTACACCTGGCTTCGGGATGCGGCGCTGGTCGTGGTGGACGAGGCCCACGTCGCGACCAGCCCGCGCTACACCGAGATCCTGACCCTGCTCGGCCTGACCCAGCACCGCACCGAGCGACACTTGCTGGGCCTCACCGCCACCCCGTTCCGCGGTCACAACGAGGAAGAGACCCGCCGTCTGGTCAACCGGTTCGGCGCGCGTCGACTGGACGAGGGCGTCTTCCCCTCCGACGATGCCTACGGTCACCTCCAGGACCTGGGGGTACTGGCACAGGTCGAGCACCGGGAGCTGACCGGCGGCACCATCGAGCTGTCCCGCCAGGAACGGGAAAGCGCGGAGCAGTTCAGCCTGCTGTCCAAGGCCGCCGAGCAGCGGCTGGCCGACGACCACGACCGCAGCCGCCGCATCGTGGCGGAGATCGCGGCGATGCCCGAGGACTGGCCGGTGCTGGTGTTCGCCACGTCGGTGGAACACGCGAAGTACCTGGCGGCCAGGCTGAAGGACCGCGGGATCAACGCGGCCTCGGTGGACTCCACCACCTCCGACAACGACCGCCGCGCCCGCGTACGGGACTTCCGTGACCGCCGGGTACGGGTCCTCACCAACTACGGGGTGCTGACCCAGGGTTTCGACGCCCCCGCCACCCGCGCGGTGGTCGTCGCCCGGCCGGTCTACAGCCCGAACGTGTACCAGCAGATGATCGGACGTGGTCTGCGCGGCCCCCGCAACGGAGGCGAGGACACCTGCCTGATCCTCAACGTCCGCGACAACATCCGGAACTTCGACACCGCCCTCGCCTTCGCCAAGTTCGAGCACCTGTGGAGCAAGAAGTGACCTTCTCCTCCGAGGACGGCCCCGTCCTCACCTCCGAGCAGCAGGCAGTCGTGGACCAGCCTTGGGACACCGCCCTGCTGGTCACCGCCGGAGCGGGTTCGGGCAAGACCCACACATTGGTGCGCCGCATGGAGGCGCTCATCGGACACGTCGACCCGGACGAGGCCGTGGAAGCCTCCGAACTGCTGGTCCTCAGCTTCTCCCGAGCCGCGGTCCGTGAACTGCGGGACCGGATCGCCCGGCTCGGCGACCACGCGGCCCGGCGGGTCCGGGTGCAGACCTTCGACTCCTGGGCCTACGCCCTGCTGGTGCAGGCGTACCCGGACGGGGAATGGTCGGCGTCCTCCTTCGACGATCGCATCCGAGCGGCCACCGGCGCGATCGAGAAGGGTGCATTGAACGAGCTGGAGTCCGGCCCGCCCGCGCACGTGATCATCGACGAAGTACAGGACCTGGTGGGCGCGCGCCGGGAGATGGTGGAGTCGCTCCTCGACCGGCTCCAGGACTCATGCGGGTTCACCTTGGTCGGGGACTCCGCCCAAGCGATCTACGACTTCCAGATCGAGGATCCCGACGAGTACGCCGATCGCGCCGACCTGTTCCTCCGCTGGGTGCGCACCTCGTACTCCGATGACCTGACGGAGCTGAGACTGACGCGGAACTTCCGGGCCCTCACCCCCGAAGCGCGCAGCGCGCTCCCGCTCGGCCCCGCCGTACAGGGCATCGGCAGTGCCCCGGAAGGCGCGGACGCGGCGGCCGAACGGCTCCACGGGGAGCTGCGCGAACTGCTGCTCGACCTCCCCGACCTGGGATCGCTCTCCGACTCGTTCACCCTGGACTCCCTGCGGTCCTTCCCCGGCACGTGCGCGATCCTGACCCGAGACAACCGGCAGGCACTGCTCGTCTCGGAACTGCTGCACCATCAGGGCGTCGGGCACGCACTGAGGCGCTCGCTCCAGGACCGACCGCTGCCGTCCTGGGTCGCCGAGGTGCTGCGCCGCACCGAGGCCGCCACGCTCACCGAGGAGCGGCTGCGCGAGCTGCTCGCCGGGATGCCACTGCCCGAAGGCACCGAACCGGGCCGGGTCTGGCGGGCTCTGCGCGTGGCGGCGCGTGGCACCGGTCGGGGCACGCTCGATGTGACGCGGCTGCGCAAACTGGTGGCGGAGCGCCGTTTCCCGGACGAGCTTGCCGACCCGGAACAGGCCCGGCTGGTCGTGTCCACGGTGCACCGGGCCAAGGGCCTGGAGTTCGACCGGGTGGTGTTGCTCACCCCGCCGACGGTGCCCGAGCTGCGCCGCCGCACCGACGACCTCGACGTGCCGGCAGAGGCGCGCGCGCTCTACGTGGCCATGACCAGGGCCCGCGAGGATCTGTACCGGGTGGCCGCGCCGGACACGGCGACGGTGCTCAAGCACCAGCAGAGCCGCCGTTGGTACCGGGGGGTTCCGAATCAGCGCCACAAGTGGCGGCGCGACGGCGTCGAGGTGCGGGCGGGCGACGTATCCGCGCTGGAGCCCGCCGATGCCCCGAACGACGCCCTCGGTGCCCAGACGTATTTGCTGGAGCGGGTGCGTCCGGGGGACGCGGTGACGTTCCGGTTGCGCGACACCCTCCCCATGGGTCCCGAGCAGAGCCCGCGGTACGCGCTGCTTCACGAGGGGCGGGAGATCGGCGACGCGTCGGAGGTGTTCAGGAGTGCCTTGCACTCCGTCCTCAAGGTCGGCACGAGCTGGGAGATCCGGTGGCCGCAGGAGATCTCCGGCCTGCGGATCGACTGCCTTGAGTCGGTCGCGGGCAGCACTGCCGCCGGGGCCAACGCGGGCTTGGGCGACCACGGAGTGTGGATCGCCCCACGCATCAGCGGTATCGGACGGTTCCGGCATTCCGCCGGGGTCGAGGAGGAGCAGGAATGACCATCCATGCAGGGCGGCACGCCGCACACTACGAGGTCCGCGAGGACCTGGTGGCCAGGGTCCGTCGGGAGCTGCTCGGACCCGACACCGACGCCTCGGCCGAGGACCGTGCCGAGGTGCTGGAGCAGGACGCCCCGATCACCCGCTACCCCGTGGGGACGCTCTTTCCGCGCCCGGCGGACACAGGGGCCGGTCTTCGTCTCCAGGAGGACGCCGCCGAGGAGGAAGGCCTGGACGAAGAGCCCGCCACGCGGTCGGACAGCATCGAGGAGTCCGGGTCCGCCGCCGAGCGACCCAACGCCGGTGACCGGCGCCCGTCCACGGCCGGTCTGACCTTTGCCGTCGACCTCGGCGTATGTCGGGAGATCGTGGTCTCGGCGCACGCTGCCGTGTACGAGCCGGAGGACGCCGAGGGTCGTAAGGTATCCGCCCAACGCAGCGAGGCCCGCACCACCTCTGACCAGCGGGAACGCTGGCGCCGAGTGGAGCTGGACCTGCCCGACACCACGGTCGACGTGACGTACCCGGGGCGCGGCGCCTCACAGGACCTGGTCACCGGCAAGGTCAGGCTCGAGGTGAACGTACGGCGTCCGTCGACCGGGACCGGGACGGTCACCGTCACGGTCACCCTGATCAACATCCAGAAGGTGGGCGAGCGGGAACTCCAGGACGCCTTCGCCCTGTTCCAGACAGGGCTGACAGTCCGCGCCGCGAACGGGTCGAGCGCGTTCGTGGAACGCCCCACCGCCCTGTCCTCGACGGACCCCGAGCTGGAGACCAGCCGGCTGCTGCACCGGCACGCCCCCACCTTCGCCACCGGCCACGGCTGCGCGGCGGTGTGGGCCTGGACCCCGCCTCCGGTCGGACTCACCGACGTGGAGCGTGCGGGCGTGGCCGAGGTGCGCACCGAATTCGTGCCCACGCACGAGGTGCTGCTCACCGATTCCAACACGGAGATCGATGCCGGCGCCCTCACCATGCTCGGCCTTGCCGAGGCCCTCGACGCCGAGGTGATCACGGCCTTGGAAGGTCTGGCCGCAGGCTACGAGCAGTGGATCGCACGCAAGCGGATCGAAGCGGCCGCGCTCGCCGGCACCTCGTACGAGGAGACCGCGGCGGCCCAGGTCGAGTCCTGCGAGGAGGCACTGCGCCGGATCCGGGAAGGTATCGCCCTGCTGCGCGACAAGCCGGACCTGATGCGAGCGTTCCGACTGACCAACCGGGCGATGGCGACCCAGCGGGCCCGGAGCGACTGGGTCAAGGAGGGCAAGGTCGGCGAACCGGACCTGGCCTCCGCCCGCTGGCGACCCTTCCAGATCGCCTTCGTGCTGTTGTGCCTGGCCGGCGTGGACGACCCGGATCACCGCGACCGGGGCGTGTCGGACCTGTTGTGGTTCCCCACCGGTGGCGGCAAGACCGAGGCCTACCTGGGTCTGATCGCACTGACCGCCTTCCTGCGCAGGATGCGGCGCGGCGCGGACGGCGGCGGCGTCACCGTCTTGATGCGGTACACGCTGCGCCTGCTCACCCTCCAGCAGTTCGAGCGTGCCGCGATCCTGATCTGCGCCATGGAGCAGATGCGGCGCGAGAACCCGGCAGATCTCGGCTCCGAGGAATTTTCCATCGGTATGTGGGTGGGGCGTTCCAGCACCCCGAACACCTTGGAGGTCGCCGCCTCGCAGCTCCGTGCCGCCTGCTCCGGCCAGGTGCTCCAGAAGGAGAACCCGGTCCAGCTGCACGCTTGCCCGTGGTGCGGGACGGCCCTCGACGCACACCACTACGCGATCTACGAGGGGCCCAAGCGGATGAATGTGCGCTGCCCCGGCACGGACTGCGTGTTCTCCGGCGGGCTGCCCGTGCACCTGATCGACGAGGACGTGTACCGGGCTCGACCCACTCTGGTGATCGCCACCGTGGACAAGTTCGCCTCGATGCCGTGGCGCGCGCAGACCGCTGCCCTCTTCAACAAGGACCGCGAGGACGACACCCCGCCCCCGGAGCTGATCGTGCAGGACGAACTGCACCTGATCTCCGGCCCGCTGGGTACCCTGACCGGCTTGTACGAGACGGCCGTCGACATGCTCGCCGAGCGCCCCAAGGTGATCGCCTCGACCGCGACGATCCGCCGCGCCGCCGACCAGGGCAAGGCATTGTTCGCCCGCGAAGTGCGCCAGTTCCCGCCCGCCGGCCTGGATTCCCGCGACTCGTGGTTCGCCGTTGAGACCCCCGCCGGCGACAAGGCGTCCCGCCGGTACATGGGGCTGCTCGCCCCCGGCACCAGCCAGTCCACCCTGCTGATCCGCACCTACGCCACCCTGCTCCATCAGGCCATGAGGGCCGAGACCACGCAGGAGGTGCGCGACGCCTACTGGACGCTGGTCGGCTACTTCAACAGCCTCCGCCTACTGTCGGCCGCCGAACTCCAGGTCCACGACGACGTCGTGGCCTACCTGGAGCACCTGGCCGAACGCGATCAATGCGACCCCCGCGCCGTCGGCAACTACTCCGAGCTGACCAGCCGGGTCGACGCCAGCGACATCCCGACCCGCCTGAAACAGATCGAGCGGCGGTTGCCGGGAGGCGACGTGGTGGACGTGCTGCTGGCCACGAACATGATCGCCGTCGGTGTGGACGTGAACCGGCTCGGCCTGATGGCCGTCATGGGCCAGCCGCAGACCACCGCCGAGTACATCCAGGCCACCAGCCGCGTGGGCCGCGCTCACCCGGGCCTCGTGGCGGTGATGCTCAACGCGGGCCGCTCCCGGGATCGTTCCCACTACGAGAACTTCCAGCACTTCCACTCCGCTCTCTACCGCGAAGTCGAGTCGACGTCGGTGACCCCGTTCTCGGCCCGGGCGCGCGAGCGTGGACTGCACGCGGTGATCGTCGCCCTGGCCCGCATCCTGATCCCGGCCGCTCGCGCCGACGACGCCGCCGGGAACATCGACCACTTCCTGGACGAACTGCGGGAGAAGATCCGCCCGGCGATCCTCGAGCGGGTCGCGCAGATCTCTCCGGCGGAGACGGCCGCAAAGGAGGTCTCGCACGTGGCCGCCGCCTTCGACGAGTTCGTCGACTGGTGGTGCGACGAGGCCGAGGCGCACGGTGGCCTGTACTACGAGCCCAAGCGCGGACGCAGGGCTGCCTCATTGCTCAAGCCCTACAACGACGCCCTGGAGGACGTCGAGGCGTGGGAGACCCTGTGGTCCCTCCGCGACGTCGACGCCGAGTCCGCACTCTTCATGGAGGCATCGCGATGACACCGCCCCCGTCCCGCCGTCGACGTGGTACCGACGGCTCCACCACTCCGGCCCGCAACCTGCCGCGCCGCGGTGCGGTCCGCAGGGCCCAGGCCATCACCACCTACGGCGTGGGATCGCTGATCGCCGTGGACCAGGAGTCGTTCATCGTCTGCGGCATCGACGAAGCCGCGGCACAGTGGCCCCGCGACGAAGCGCCGGTCATCGAGGAGCCGCGTCTCGCCCGGGTGCTGGGCGTACGGCGGTTCCGCCTCCCGCCCGCCTCCGGCGACGCCAGCCGCGACGGCATTCGGGTACGCCGTTTCCCCTTGTGGCACCACTGCCCCGAGTGCCACGCCCTGGACCACGTGCGCACGTTCAATTCACCACCCGGACGCAACGAGTGCGCGGCGTGCTCCGAACCCCTGGTTCCCTCCCGCTTCGTGGTCGCCTGCGAGGACGGGCACATCGCCGACTTCCCGTACTGGAAGTGGCTGCACCGGGGGCGACGGGCCGATGGCGAGGCCGGCCTCTGCGGCGGTCGGATGAGCCTGCACTCCTCGGGCCGCACCTCTTCGCTCCGCTCGGTGGTGCTCTCCTGCTCCTGCGGCGTGCCGGAGGTGTCCATGGAGGGCTCCTTCCGGCGCGGAGCACTCAAGGATCTGAAGATCCGCTGCGAGGGCAAGCGCCCCTGGCTGAAGAATGCCGCCGACGAGCCCTGCTCCCAGCAGCCGCGGACCCTCCAACGTGGTTCCTCCTCGGTGTGGCAGCCGGTGCTCCGCTCGGCCCTGTCCATCCCACCGTGGAGCGACACGCGGTTGAGTGCGCTGAACGGGCATTGGGACGACCTCCGTTCCTGCTCCACTCCCGCCGAGATCGAGATCCACCTGAAGTACATCTTCCCGAACGCCCCTGCTCCGGTGAGCCCCGAGCAGGTCATGGAACTCCTCAAGGCGATGGAGGCCGAGGATCTCACCGGAGAGGACGAGCCCCACATTGACCAGGAGAGGCGCTACCGGGCTCTGCGCGACCTGGAGTACGAACGGCTGTGCACGGGCAATCCGGAGGACTCCGGCCACCACACCGAGCAGTTCGTCTGCGAGCTCCCCACCGGTGACGGAAAGCCGTTGGCCGGCCTGGGCCTGGTCTCCCCGATGCTGGTGAAGAAGCTTCGAGAGGTCCGCGCCCTCAAGGCATTCACCCGGGTCATCGACCCCGAGACCTCTTCCGAGGGCCACGAGGCGAAGCTGTCCCTCGCCCGCACCGATTGGCTGCCCGCCATGGTGGTCCACGGCGAGGGAGTCTTCCTCCGGCTCGACGAGGAGAGGGTCGACGCCTGGGCCGAACTGCCCGCCGTCGCCCACCGCGTGGAACGCATGAGGGTGCGGCACCAGCTGGTCCTCGACAACAGGGCCTCCGACCCAGCCCGAGTGCCGACCTCTCCCGCCACTCCGCGCATGGCCCTGCTGCACACCTTCGCGCACGTGATGATCAACGAATGGAGCTTGGACGCGGGCTATCCTGCAGCCTCGCTTCGCGAGCGGATCTACTCGAGCGACGAGATGGCGGGCGTGCTGATCTACACGGCCACCAGTGACTCGGCGGGCAGTCTTGGCGGCTTGGTCGCCCAAGGCGAGAGCGACCGTCTTGCCCAGGCCGTGCGCTCGGCCGTCCACCGTGCCGAATGGTGTTCTGCCGACCCGCTCTGCCTCGAAACCGAGACGTCCGGAGCGGGCGGGACCAACCTGGCCGCCTGCCACGCCTGCGTGATGCTCCCGGAGACGAGCTGCGAGCACAACAACGGTCTGCTGGACCGGGCCCTCCTCGTCGGCACGCCTGAAGACCCGTCGATCGGCTTCTTCTCCCACCTGCTCGACCAGTGAGCAACGGGCGGTGACGCCGGTGCGGGAGGCAATGTCTCCCGCACCGGCGCGGGGCACGACCCGATTGGTCCGTCGGGTGGTCAGTGGGGTTGTACCGGGCGGCCGTGGTGAAGTTCCAAGGGGCCGCCCGGTGTGGTGCGGGCCGTGAGGGAGGCTTCGATTTGGCGGCGGAGCGCCGGTTTGGTGAAGCGGCGGAGTTCGGACGGGGGGACCGCACGCCATTCGAGGAGCTCCGTCCCGGGTAGGCGGATCCGGGCCAGGGTGGGGGCGTCGAGGGTGCCGCCGTCGTAGAGGAAGCGGACGCGGGCCGGATAGCCGGACCGGTGGGACCAGTTGACGGCGAGCAGCGGGCCCGGGGGCAGGTCGAGGCCTAGCTCTTCGAGGACCTCCCGGCGGGCCGCGGTGCGCGGGATCTCGCCGAGGTCGCTGTCGATGCCGCCGCCGGGCAGGTTCCAGTGGTCCGGATCGCCGTACGCGGGCCGCACGAGCAGGACCCCGCCCGCGGAGTCGGTGAACAGCACGCTCGCCGCCGTGAGGGCCTTGGGGCGGGCGGCGCGGTGGCCGGCGGTGTCGTAGGCGCCCGCGTGTTCCAGCTCCGCCCGGCGCGCAGGGTCGAGGCCGGCCGGGGAGCCGGGCTGCGGCACCCCGTCGATCAGGTGGGCGAGGGAGCCGGAGTACAGGGCGGCCAGGGCGGCGCGCAGGCGGGATCCCTTCCGGGTGCCCAGGGCCTCGTAGGCCTCCTCCGGGGTGAGCCAGCGCGCCTCGGTGACCTCCCCGTCCGGGAAGGAGATGGCGGAGGTCTCCTCGGGCGTGAGCGGGCCGACGAGGTGGACGTGGACGACGAGGGAGCGGCCGAGGGGCCCCGGCGGGCGGGAGTCCACGGCGAGCAGCCGCCCGACCGGCACGCTCAGGTCCAGCTCCTCCTTGAGTTCGCGGGCCAGCCCCTCTTCCGGGGTCTCGGTGTCCTCCACGCCTCCACCCGGGAGCTCCGGCTCCGCCTTGTACGAGGTGGTGAGGACGAGGACCCGCCCGCGCGGATCCAGCACGATCCCGGTGGCGGCGACGAGGGGCGAGGGCTGGGCGGCGTAGTAGGCGCGGACCGAGTCGGTGTACGGGGACGCGGAGGGGGGAGGGGTCGGGGGCTGATCCGGCACGGGGGCTCCTGGTGGTGCGGGGAAAGGCCGTACGAGGTGGGGTACGAGGTGGGGTACGAGACTGCGGACACGGTGATCCGTACCCACTCGGGGCGTGTCCATGGGGTGGACCTCGGGGGACCACGGCAGACCAGATGTGCGGAATTGGCCCTGCTGGGCAGGCCAATTGGCCTCCAGACTGGAGGTCGGTGCACGGGAATTGGTCTGGTGCCCGGCGGAAGGAAATCTTCATGTCCAGCGAGTACACCGTCCTCAGCGACCGTGCCGAGCGGGCCCTCCAGCAGCGCCACGAGCGGCGGTCCGGCGCCGGGCTGCCCGCCCTTCCGGTGCTGCGCGAGTGGGTCCACGGGCTGGTCAGGGCCGTGCGGGAACCGAGCCGATGAGTCGCGTGGTGGTCGGGGTGAGCGGCTCCCTCGGCAGCCTCGCCGCCCTGCGGGCGGGGGCCCGGGAGGCACGGCTCGGAGGGCGGGAACTGGTGGCCGCAGTGGCCTGGTCGCCGCCCGAGGGGGAAGGGATGTTCGCCCGCTTCCCCGACCGGACGTGGGCCGCACTGTGGGAGGCGGAGGCCGCCGCGACCCTCGACCGGGCCTTCGAGGAGGCCTTCGGCGGGGACCCGGCGGGCGTGCCCGTCGTACGCCGGCACGTGCTGCGGGGCGATCCCGGCCGGACGCTGTGCGAGCTGGCCGGACGACCCGACGACCTGCTCGTCGTCGGAGCCCGGCCCGGCCGCCGCTCCGGGGGCCGGGTGGCACGCCGGCTGCGCGGACGCGCGGTGTGCCCGGTGCTGACCGTGCCGGGGCCCGTGCTGCCGGGCGCCTGGCTGAGGCGGCTGCGCCGGGCCGTGCCCGCGGACTTCGGGGCCGGCGCGGCGGGGATCGCGAGGCCCGGGAGCCCGGAGCCCGGCGCGCCCGGGTTCAGGCCCGGGCGAGGAGCAGGCCGCCCATCGTGACCATGGTCGCCGCGACGAGCCCGTCCAGGGCCCGCCAGGCCGCGGGCTTGCCGAGCGGGCCGCTGAGCAGCCGGGCGCCGTAGCCGAGCGCGCCGAACCAGACGAGGCTCGCCAGGACGGCCCCGGCGCCGAAGGCCCAGCGCAGGTCGCCGCGGCCGGCGGCGATGGACCCGAGCAGCAGCACGGTGTCGAGGTACACGTGCGGGTTGAGCCAGGTCATGGCCAGGCAGGTCAGCACGGCGCGGCGGGTGGCGGCGGAGCCGGCGGCCCGGCCGGTGGCGTCCGCGGTGAGGGCGGCGCCCGGGTCGGGGCGCAGCACGCGGCGGGCGGCCAGGGCTCCGTAGCCGATCAGGAAGGCGCCGCCGACGAGTCCGGCGAGGGTGAGGGCGGGCGGCCAGGCGGTGACGAACGCGCCGACGCCGGCCACGCCGAGGGCGATCAGGGCCGCGTCCGAGAGGGCGCAGATGGCGACCACGGCGAGGACAGATTGGCGGCGCACGCCCTGGCGCAGGACGAAGGCGTTCTGGGCGCCGATGGCGACGATGAGCGAAAGGCCGGTGCCGAAGCCCGCGAGGCCCGCCGGGATGATGCCGTGTGTCATGTCTTCGACCGTAGGCAGCGGCGCGGCGAGGAGTACAGCTAAAGATTCTTACCTAGCATTAGCTGCTGTGATGGATGAGCTGCCTGTGGACCAGGTGCGGACCCTGCTCGCGGTGATCGACGAGGGCACCTTCGACGCGGCGGCCGCCGCCCTGCACGTGACCCCCTCCGCCGTCAGCCAACGCGTCAAGGCGTTGGAACAGCGGACCGGGCGGGTGCTGCTGATGCGGACCAAGCCCGTCCGGGCGACCGAGTCGGGGGAGGTCCTCGTCCGCTTCGCGCGGCAGCTCGTCCGGCTGGAGCGCGACGCGCGGGCCGAGCTGGGCATGGCCGAGGGCCTGGGCCCGGTGCGGCTGCCGATCGCGGTCAACGCGGACTCGCTGGCCACTTGGTTCCTGCCCGCGCTGACGGGGGTGCCGCAGGATCCGCCGGTCTGCTTCGAACTGCACCGGGAGGACGAGGCGCACGCCACCGAACTGCTGCGGGACGGGCGCGTGATGGCGGCGGTCACCTCGCAGCCGGTGCCCGTGGCGGGGTGCACGGTGCGCAGCCTGGGGCTCGTGCGATACCTGCCGGTGGCGAGCCCGGAGTTCGCGGCGCGGCATCTGCGGGACGCGGTGGAGCGGGACCTGCGGAAGGCGCCGGTCGTCGTGTTCGACCGGCTGGACCTGCTCCAGGACGAGTTCGTGCGGGTGCTGACGGGGGACGCGGCGGCCAGGGCGTCCGCCGTACGTCATTACGTGCCGACGTCGGAGGGGTTCTGCGACGCTGCGGTCGCCGGGCTGGGCTGGGCGCTGCTGCCGATGGTGCAGGCCGACCCGTTGCTGGAGGCGGGGAAGCTGGTGGTGATCGCGCCCGGGCGGAGCCTGGACATCCCGCTGTACTGGCAGCAGTGGAAGCTGGACTCGCCCGCGCTGTCGATGGTGGCGGAGGCGGTCGCGCGGGCGGCCGCCTGGGCGCTCCGCTAGGACGGCCCCTTCGGACCGGACCCCGCGGGGATCTTGTGCGGGCCGGGGCCGGGCCCCTTGGCCTGCGAGGACCGGCCGGGGGAGGGCTTAGGCTGCGGGGATGGAGTCCTACACCATCGGCCAGGCGGCGCGGCTGCTCGGCGTCAGCGTAGACACGGCCCGACGGTGGGCCGACGCGGAGAGGTTCCCGACGCATCGGGACGGTACCCGGCGGATGGTCGACGGGCCGGACCTCGCCGCGTTCTGCGTGGAGGTCGCGCAGGAGGGCGGCGACGGCGAGGCGGCCCCGTACACCTCGGCGCGCAACGCCTTCGCCGGCATCGTGACGGGCGTGAAACTGGGCACGGTCGACGCGCAGGTGGAGATTCAGGCCGGACCGCACCGAGTGGTGTCGCTGCTGACCCGGGAGGCCGTGGAGGAACTCGGCCTGGAGGTCGGAGCGAGGGCAACGGCGCGGGTGAAGTCCACGAGCGTCTTCATCGACCGGGCCTGAGGGCAGGGGCCCGAGGGCCGAGCCCGAGGGCCGAGCCCGAGAGTCGGGCCCGGGAGTCGGGCTTGAGGGTCGGGTCCGAGGGTCGGGCGTTCATGGGGTCCGCGTGCCGGTGGCACACTGGCCGCTGATCCGCCGAAGGGGAGTACGTCCGTTGTCCATGTTCAGCAACCTGCGCCGGGCCGTGCGCCGCAGTTACCGGCGGGCCGTCGACCTCAGTCACCCGGCCCGCTCCCCGCTCGGCAGCGCCGTCGTCAACTGCATCGTCTACCGGGAGGGCGTGCGCCAGGACGGCCACGGCCACGCCGATGTGGGCGAGGCGCTGCGCCGGGTCCGCAAGACGGGCGAGGGCTTCGTCTGGATCGGACTGCACGAGCCCTCCCAGGAGGAGTTCGCCGGGCTCGCCGAGCTGCTCGGCCTGCACCCGCTCGCCGTCGGGGACGCGGTCCAGGCCCACCAGCGGCCCAAGATCGAGCGCTACGACGACACCCTCTTCGCCGTGTTCAAGACGGTGCGGTACGTGGAGCACGAGGAACTGACCGCGACCAGCGAGGTGGTGGAGACCGGCGAACTCATGGCCTTCGCCGGCACCGACTTCGTCATCACCATCCGGCACGGCGGCCGCGGCACCCTGGGGTCGGTCCGCGAGGAGCTGGAGGCGCTCCCCGAGCAGGTGGCCAAGGGGCCGGTCGCCGTCCTGCACGCGCTGGCCGACCACGTGGTCGACGAGTACGTGGCCGTCACGGATGCGGTGCAGAACGACATAGACGACGTCGAGACCATGGTCTTCAGCGAGCACGGCGGCCGCGGGGACGCCGGCCGGATCTACCAGCTCAAGCGCGAACTGCTGGAACTGCGCAGGGCGGTGGCCCCGCTGAGCCGCCCGCTCCAGCAGCTGAGCACGCAGCCGATACCGGTCATCCCGCCGGAGATGCGCACGTACTTCCGTGACGTCGCCGACCATCTGACCCGCGCCACCGACCAGATCGCCGCGTACGACGCCCTCCTGGACTCGATACTGCAGGCCCATCTCGCGCAGGTGACCGTCGCCCAGAACGAGGACATGCGCAAGATCACCGCGTGGGCGGCCATCGTCGCCGTTCCGACGATGGTCTGCGGGGTCTACGGCATGAACTTCGAGCACATGCCCGAACTGCACTGGACCTACGGGTATCCCCTCGTGCTCGGCGTGATGGCCGTCGCGTGCTTCGTCATCCACCGGGGCTTCCGGCGCAACGGCTGGCTGTAGCTCCGCTGAGCGCCCCCCCGCCCCGCCCGGTCAGCGGGTGGCGCGGGTCAGGAAGCGGGTGGGGGCGTCCTCGTACGTGGCCACGTGCCGGCCCGCCGCTTCGAGGGCGGGGCGGAGGTTCGGTTCGGCGGTGAAGTCGCCGGGCTCGGCGGGGCTGACGGCGCGCCCGTGGCGGGCCGCGCGCTCCGCCCGGCCGGAGGGGTGGAAGAGCGACAGTTCCCCGCGGGGGCGGTGACGCGGGCCCACTCGCGCAGGGCGGCGGCCGTGAGCATGGCGTGCGTGACGTCGACGCCGATCACCGTGCCGGTGGCTCCGACCAGGGCCCGCAGCGCGGGCAGGGCGCGGCCGCTGCCGTATTCCTGCGTCGTGCTCGCGTTCCCGCGCGGTTGCCCCGCGCTTGCTGCTGATGGCGCATATGAGCTTCCAGCGACCAGAATCGGCCGCATTTGCGTCACCTTGCCCGGGACGGCCTCTCATACACCAGAGGTGAGTGTGTCGAACGCCGTCTGGCCGGGGCGGGTCGTGCGGGGCTCTTGAGGTGGCGGGACTTCTGGTAGTAAAGTTTCCTAACGAAGTCGCCCGAGCATCAACTCCCTCATGGAGGCACTGTGTTCACCCCCCACCGCAAGCGACTGGCCGTAAGTACCCTGCTCGGCGCCGCCCTTCTCGCCGTGCCCGTCACCGCCCACGCGACCGCCGCCGCCCCCGCCGCGGCGCCGGCCTCCGCGCAGGTCACGGCCGCCGCCGTCGGACTCGACGATCCGGTGAAGAAGGACATCGCCATGCAGATCGTCTCCAGTGCCGAGAACTCCTCGCTGAACTGGAAGGCGCAGTACAAGTACATCGAGGACATAGACGACGGCCGCGGCTACACGGCCGGCATCATCGGCTTCTGTTCCGGCACCCACGACATGCTCGAACTCGTCGAGTACTACACGCAGATCAAGCCGGGCAACGTGCTCGCCAAGTACCTCCCCGCCCTGCGGAAGGTCGACGGCAGCGACTCGCACGCCGGCCTCGACCCCAACTTCACCAAGGACTGGGTGAAGGCGGCCTCTGACTCCGACTTCAAGAAGGCCCAGGACCACGAGCGCGACCGCGTCTACTTCAACCCGGCCGTGAAGCAGGGCAAGTCCGACGGAGTCGGCGTGCTCGGGCAATTCACCTACTACGACGCCATCGTCATGCACGGCGACGGCGACGACTCCACCAGCTTCCGCAACATCCGCAAGCGCGCCCTCTCCAAGGCCAAGCCCCCGGCCCAGGGCGGCAACGAGACGACCTGGCTCAACGCCTTCCTCGACGCCCGGGTCTGGGCGATGAAGCAGGAGGAGGCGCACAGCGACACCAGCCGCGTCGACACGGCCCAGCGGGTGTGGGTCAAGAAGGGCAACCTCAACCTCAACACCCCCCTGGACTGGAAGGTTTACGGGGACCCGTTCCACATCGGCTGACCGCTCCGAGGAGCGTGAGGCGGCGGTCCGGGGCGAACTCCCCTCCCTCCCCGGGCCGCCGCCCGCCGTCGCACCGCCCACCCCACGAGCACGGCTGCGCCCGCCAGCCCGTACGCCACCGGGATCGTCGCCCCGCCCAGCGCGCGCACCGAGACGTACGCCGCCGCCCCGGCGGCCGCCACCCCGAGCCACTCGGCGCGGCCGTCCAGCGCCACCAGTGCGATCAGCAGCAGCGCGTACCAGGAGTATCCCGGGGTCATCAGCAGGAACGCCGTGCCCGTCACCGACAGCGCCGCGCTCCACGGCTGCCCGGGGTCCCCGCGCCGCCAGACGTACGCCGTCACCGCCAGCATCCCGACCGCGACGGCGGGTACCGACCAGGAGTCCGGGAGCACGAGGCGCAGCAGCGCGTAGCGGCCGCCCGCGCCCGGGTCCTCGTACCCCTCCTCCTCGGCGTAGCCGCCCAGGTAACCGAAGACCGATGCGCGGGAGACCAACACGTACGGCAGGTACGCCAGGCCCACCACCGCGGCCGTGGGCAGCAGCAGCGCCGCCGCGTCCCGCCACCGCCGTACGCCGGCCAGCGCGCCCGGCAGCAGCACGGCGGGCAGCAGCTTCGCCGCGATCGCCAGCCCGAACAGGGCGCCGCCGAGGGCGCGTCGGCGCACCACCACCCCCAGCGCCGCCACCGACAGCAGGACGGCCAGCACGTCGACGTGTGCGTTGTTCACCGCCTCCACCGCCACCGCCGGACACCAGGCCCAGTACGCGGCGGTACGCAGCCGCGCGCCCCGGCGGCGCTGGACCAGCAGCAGCGCCCCGGTGACGGCGAGCGCCAGCAGGGCCCCTCCGGTTTGCAGGGCTTTGTGCCGCACGCCCGCCGGGGACAGGGCGTGGACCAGCCCGAAGTACCCCTCCGCGACGGGCGGGTAGACGGTGTGGACGGACGGGCGGTTGATGCGGGTGCACACCCCCGGCTCGATGCCCACCCGGTCGGGCCCGGCGCAGGCGGCCGCGCCGCGCGGGAACAGCCAGTCGTCGCGCAGGGCGCGCAGCGCCGGATCGACGGGGGCGTGGTCGTACGGGGAGATCCCGGCGGCCTGCACCCGCCCGTCCCAGGCGTAGCGGAAGGAATCGGTGCTGGTCAGCGGCGGCCCGGCGAGCCCCGCCACACAGACGGCCAGCGCACCCGCCAGTACGAGGGGGACCACGTACCGCTCCGGCACCCGCCGCAGCGACCAGGCGGCCGCGCCGAACAGCGTCCAGGCGGCCGCGTACCACCAGGTGAGCCGCGCCGGGTCGGCGAAGTAGCCCTCCTCGCGGACGGCGGGCACGAGAACGGCGGTCAGCGCGGCGAGCAGCAGCATGGTGAGGAGGGTCCGGGCGCGGGGGTGGTCCATACGGGCCAGCCTGGCAGCGCGGGGCGCCGCCGGGCGGGCGACCCGGCCCGGCGTCCGCGTTTCGTAAGGTGTCGGGCCGCCCGTACGGGGCCCGGCGGCGCTCTCATGGAGGGCATGACTCCGCCCGTACCTCCGTCCGCGCCGCCGCCTCCGCCGGTGTCGCCACCACCGCCTGCTCCCCCGGAACCCGCCTCCCGCTTCCCGTTCCGGCCGCCCTCCTTCGGCGGCCGCCTGCACGACGCCCGTACCGCCACCTCCCTCGGCCGCTGGCTCGGCGCGGCCTTCGCCGTCTGCTTCCTGACCGGCCTGATCAGCCACTACCTCCAGCACCCGCCCGGCTGGGCCGCGGACTCGCTGCCCAGCCGCCCGGTCTGGGGCTACCGGCTCAGCCAGGGCCTGCACATCGCCACCGGGCTCGCGGCGATCGTGCTGCTGTTGGCGAAACTGTGGACGGTGTACCCGAGGCTGTTCGTGTGGCCCCCGGTGCGCGGCGTCCGGCACGGGCTGGAACGCCTGTCGGTGGCGGTGCTCGTGGCCTCCGCCGTCCTCCAGGTCTTCACCGGACTCCTCAACATCGCCGAGTGGTACCCCTGGCCGTTCGGCTTCATCCAGACGCACTTCGCACTCGCCTGGGTGGTGACCGGCTCGCTGTTCCTGCACCTCGCCGTCAAAGCGCCCGAGATCAGGGCCCATTGGAGCCGCCGCTCACCAGGAACGCTCCGACTCCCCGCCCAGGACGGCCCGGACCGGCGTTCCCTGATGCTCGGCGTCGGCGCGGCCGTCGGAGCCGTCACCCTCACCACCGTCGGACAGTCCTTCACCCCGCTGAAGCGTCTCGACCTGCTCGCACCCCGGCACCCCGACCACGGACCGCAGGGGCTCCCGGTCAACCGCACGGCCGCGGCGGCCGGCATCACCGAACGGGCGGTACGGGACTGGCGGCTGGAGGTGCGGGGCCCCACCCCCTACACCCTGACGCTCGCTCAACTCCACACCCTGCCCCGGGCGCAGGCACGGCTGCCGATCGCGTGCGTGGAGGGCTGGAGCGTGGAAGCGCGCTGGAGCGGAGTCCGGATCCGCGACCTGATGGCGCGGGCCGGCGCCCCTGCCGGGGCCGGGCTGAGGGTCACCTCGCTGGAAACGGGCGGCGCGTACCGGGTGATGGACATGGGCGGGGACTACGCCGAGGACCCGCTGACCTTGCTCGCACTGGAACTGAACGGCCAGGTCCTGACCGCCGACCACGGCTACCCGGCGCGCATCATCGCACCGAACCGGCCCGGAGTTCTGCAGACCAAGTGGGTCACCCTGCTGGAGGTGTTGTGAAGGGCCTGCGCCTGTTCCTGGGCGCCGCTGGGCTGCTGCTGATCGCCATCGGCGGCCGGATGCTGGCGGACCTGCCCGATCCCCTCGACGTACTGGTGTGGATGGCCGGGGCGGTCGTCCTGCACGACGGGATCATCGCGCCCCTCGTCCTGGCGGCCGGGCTCGCGGTCGCCGCCGTGCCCGCGCGGGGTCTCGTACGGGGAGCCCTGTTGACGGCGGGCGTGCTGGTCCTGGTCACCCTGCCCCTGCTGCTGCGGCCGGGGACGCCGCCGAACCCGTCGGCCCTGCCGCTGCCGTACGGACGGAACCTGCTCCTGGTGCTCGCCGCGGTGGCGGTGGCCGCCGGGGCCGCGGCGGTCGCCGGTCGGTGGCGGCGCTCCCGGTCCCGTTCCTCCGGAGCCGGCGCGCGAAGCGACGGGTGACGCGGCGTGGTGCCGGCCGCTGCCCCTTCGCCAGGCACTGTCCTTGTCGGACGCCGCCCTTGTCAGGCGCTGCCCCGCTCGACCGGGACCCACAGCTGGGAGTCGGTCTCCGCGCCGATCTCCACCGGCCGCGTCCGCAGGAGCTCCGGACCCGGCCGGCTCGTGTACGGGTTCGAGGGGAACCACTGGGTGAACACGTCGCGCCACAGATCCTGCAGGGCGCTCGGATAGGGCCCGTGGTTGTCGAAGACCGCCCAGGTCCCGGCCGGCACGTCGAGGGCGTCGAGCCCCTCGGCGCTCGTCCCGGGGCCGGTCACCACGCCGACCCAGTAGTCCACCTCGGCACCCTCCTCCCGGCTGTCGGTCAGGTGCACGACCGCCGACAGGACCCCCTCCGGCTCCAGGCCGGCCAGCTCCTTCATCCGTACGACCGCCCGCTCGTCCAGGCCCTCCACATGGGCCGTGGCCGCCGCGTTGGTCCCGTCGTGCACGAGGGGCACCCGGGCCTTCCTGCCGAGGACCCGGAACGCCTCCTTCTCCACGATCCGGTACCGCATGGTCGTGCTTCCCTCGACGACGACACGGAAGGACATGCGCGGCTGCGCCGTGAGCACCGCGCCCGTGCGCCGGGCCTCGCCCGGCCCGATGCCGTGCACCGAGCGGAACGCCCGGGCGAACGCCTCGCCCGAGCCGTACCCGTACCGCACCGCCACGTCGAGCAGCGTCAGCTCCCCGGCCAGCACCTCGGCCCCGGCGAGCGTCATCCGCCGGCGCCGTACGTAGACCGGGAGCGGCATCCCGGCGAGCGCGGAGAACAGCCGGCGGAAGTGGTACTCCGACACCGAGGCGATCCGGGCCACCTCGGCCATGTCGATCTCCTGGTCGAGGCGGGACTCCAGGTGCTCCAACGCCTGGTTCAGCCGCTCCAGCACGCTGTCCGTCCTTCCGTTCCCACCCGACACATCCCGTGCGGGAATTGTCGGGCGGCACGACGTGGCGCTGCCCGAGGCTTATGCCCATGAACGACATTAAGGGATATTGCGAGCCGCGGTTCGGTGCGGTCCACGAGGCACTTGCAGGGTTGCTCGCCAAGGAAGACGTGGGCGCCTCGGCGGCCGTCTCCATCGACGGCGAGCCGGTGGTCGACCTCTGGGGCGGGTACGCCGACGCGGACCGTTCCGTCGGCTGGGAGCGCTCCACCCTCGCCTGCGTGAACTCGACGACCAAGAACATGACGGCCCTGTGCGCGCTGATCCTGGTCGACCGGGGCCTGCTCGATCTGTCCGCGCCGGTCGCCGCCTACTGGCCCGAGTTCGCCGCGGCGGGCAAGGAGGGCGTGCTGGTGCGGCACGTGCTGTCGCACACTGCGGGGCTGCCGGACCTGCCGACGCCGTCGGACCTGCCGAACCCGTCGGGCCTGCCGGGCCTGTCCGGGCCGAGGACGGTCGAGGAGCTCTACGACTGGGAGGGCGTGACGGCGGGGCTGGCCGCGCAGGCGCCCGCATGGGAACCGGGAACGGCCGCCGGCTATCACGCGCTCACCTTCGGGTTCCTCGTGGGCGAGATCGTCCGCCGCATCACCGGCCGCGGTCTCGGTGAGTTCTTCGCGGAGGAAGTGGCCGGGCCGCTGGGCGCGGATTTCCACATCGGGCTCCCCGCGGAGCACGACCACCGCGTCGCACCGCTGATCCCGCCGCCGTCACTGACCGACGCGTACGCCGCCAGCGCGCCGCCCGGACCGGACGGCGCGCGCCGGGAGAACACCGGTGTCGCCGTCCGGGTCGCGGACGTCAACGCGCCGGCCTGGCGCCGTGCGCAGATCCCCGCGGTGAACGGCTACGGCAACGCCCGCTCCGTCGCCCTGGTCCAGTCGGTCCTGGCGAACCGCGGAACGGCCGGTGGGGTGCGGCTGCTGTCCCCCCAGGGGTGCGAGCCCGCGTGGCAGGAGGTGTTCAACGGTGCGGACCGCGTGCTGGGGACGCCGATGTCCTGGACGGCGGGCTTCGGGAAGTTCGGCAACGCCTTCGGCTGGGGCGGCTGGGGCGGCTCGCTCGTCGTGAGCGATCCCGACGCACGGATGACGGTGGCCTACGTCATGAACCAGATGATCGACCGGGAACGGCAGGAGGACGACCGCGGCATGGAGATCGTCATGGCCGCGTACGGCGGAATGCACTGACAGAGCGACGGGTCACCGGCGTCCGATAGGTTGCCCGCCATGACCGAACTCGGACCCGTCGCCTGGCCGCCCGTCCCGATACGGACCGAACGGCTCGTGCTCCGTGGGTCCGAGGCCCGGGACCGGACGGCGTTCATCGAACTGTTCGCATCGCCGGACGTGCGCACCTACCTCGGAGGCCCCCGACCGCGAGACGAACTCGAACGCGCCGTGCCCGAGGTGCCCGGCCGGCGCCCCGGCCTCTTCGTGATCGATCTCGACGGAGCGATGATCGGCACGGTGTCCCTCGATCGGCGCGACACGGAGCGCCCGGGGCACGTCCTGCCGGGGGCCGGAGAGGCTGAACTCGGCTACATGTTCCTGCCCGGGGCGTGGGGGTACGGGTACGCCGCCGAGGCGTGCGCCGCGGCACTCGGCTGGTTCGCCGGCGCGATTCCCGGCGAGCCGGTGGTGCTGTGCACGCAGACCGCCAACGATCGCGCGATGCGCCTCGCGGCGAAGCTGGGGTTCACCGAGGTGGAGCGGTTCGAGGAGTTCGGCGCCGAGCAGTGGTTCGGCGTGTGGCCATCGGTCACGCCGACGTCAGTACGGTGAAGGACCGGCCGGCCGCGTCAGTACGGTGAAGGGCCGGCCCGCCGCGGTCCAGTGGCCGGCCGGCGCCCAGCCCGCGGCCGCCGCGTGCCGGGCCAGGGCCGCCGGGCCGACGCGGGCCCAGGGGAACGGCGCCCCGAGGCCGCCGCGGCCGTCGGCCACCCGGACCTCGCAGCGTTCGTCCACGTCGGCCCCGGCCTCCGCCTGCGCGCACTCCACGATCAGCGAGCCGGTCACCGCGAGCACCTCGGCCGTCCGGCGCAGCAGCGCGGCGGGGTCGCCGCCGATGCCGATGTTCCCGTCGATGAGCAGCGCCGTGTCCCAACGGCCTTCGCCGGGAAGGGTGTCGAAGACCGACCGGTGCAAGGCGGTACCGCCCGAGCGGGCGGTCCGGGCCACCGCCTCCGGGCTGACGTCGATGCCCAGGGCCCGGTGTCCGCGGGCGGCGAGCGCGGAGACCAGCCGGCCGGGGCCGCAGCCGATGTCGAGGACGGCGCCCCGGCAGCGGCCCAGCACCGTCCGGTCGGCTCCGTCCGGAGCCTCGCACCAGCGCTCCACGTCCAGCGGGAGCAGCCACCCGTCGCCCCGCCGCAGGTAGAGCGGCCCCCGGCCGCGGCGCAGGGCCACCGTGTACGGATCGGCCGACCATGCGGTGACCGGACCGCCGGCCCGGGCCCCGCCCGAGGTGAGCGTGGTCATCGCAGGACCGGCCGGGTGAGGTCCGCCAGCCGCGCGGCGAAGGCGCCCGCCGGGGCCTCGGCGGCGACCAGGCGGGCGTCCCCGGCGGTGTCGACGTCCCGCAGGACGGGCAGCCGGCCGGTGCGCAGCCCGGCCGCACGCAGCCGTTCGTACTGGACCGCGCCCGTCTCGGGGACCGACATCGGTACCCCGCGCAGCAGCGCGGGATCCGGTACGGCCAGTCCGAGCGCCCAGAACCCGCCGTCGACGGCGGGCCCGAACCAGGCCCCGTACGCCGACCAGTCGACGTCCAGCAGCTCCGGCGTGACCTGCGGGGTGTCCATGCCGATCAGCAGCGCGGGCCCGCTGCAGGCCCCGAACGCGGCGGCGAGCCGCAGGTCCAGGCTCCCGGCGCACTGCGGGAGCACCTCGAAGCCGGGCGGCAGCCACGGGCCGGGCCGTCCCTCCAGGACCAGGACCCGGCGTCGCGCGGGGGCCGCGGCCACGGCGGCGAGGGTGTCGGCGAGCGCGGCCTCGGCCAGCGCGGCCGCCTCGGCCGGGGTGAACGGCGGGGTGAGCCGGGTCTTGACCCGGCCCGGGACCGGCTCCTTCGCGATCACCAGCAGGGTGGTCGTGCTCATCGCCCACCACCGGAGGACGCGCCCGAACCGCCGGACGGCGAGCCCGCACCACCGGAGGACGCGCCCGAACCGCCGGACGGCGCGCCCGCACCGGCCCGGCCGGCAGCCCGGCCGTCGGCCGGCTGCGCCAGGACCCGGCTCATGTCGCGCACCGCCTGCCAGGTGCCCCGCCAGGTGCCCGTCACCTTCGACTTCCCCGAGCGCGGCAGGTACGGCACGTCCACCTCCCGGATGCGCCAGCCCGCGTCCGCGGCCCGGACCACCATCTGCAGCGGGTAGCCGGAGCGCCGGTCCGACAGGTCCAGCCCGAGCAGTCCCTCCCGGCGCGCGGCCCGCATCGGGCCCAGATCGCGCAGCCGCAGTCCGGTCCGCCTGCGCAGCAGCCGGGCCACCGCCAGGTTCCCGGCCCGGGCGTGCGCGGGCCAGGCACCGCGGCCCTGCGGACGGCGACGGCCGAGGACCAGATCGGCCTCGCCCGCGGCGACGACCGCCACGAAGCCGGTCAGCAGCCCGGGGTCCAGCGAGGCGTCGCAGTCGCAGAAGCAGACGACGTCCGCCTCGGCGGCGAGCAGCCCGGCGTGGCAGGCGGCGCCGAAACCGCGCCGGGACTCGGTGACCACGGTCGCGCCGAGGGCCCGCGCGAGCTCGGCGGAGCCGTCGGTGGAACCGTTGTCCACGACCAGGGCCCGCCAGCCGTCCGGGATGCGCGCGAGGACCCAGGGCAGGGCCTCGGCCTCGTTGAGACAGGGAAGTACGACGTCTACCGTCACGGTTTCGCTCACGGTTTCACCGTAGGAACCGGGGCCCCGCAAAAGGGCCGTGGACTCCTTACGAAACGCGGACGTCGCCCCCGTGGACGCGCTCCGGGGTCCGGGCCGGCGCCCGTGGGTGGGAGGCTGGACGGTATGAGCGGTGACGGCGTGAGTAGCAGCAGTGGCGATGGCGATGGCGGTGCGGAGCCGGTGCCCGCGCGGATTCTGGTCGTCGACGACGACCCGACGGTGGCGGAGGTCGTCACCGGCTACCTGAGGCGCGCCGGCTACACGGTGGAGAGTGTCGCCGACGGCCCGGCGGCGCTCGACCGCGCCGCTGCGCTCCGGCCGGACCTGGTCGTACTGGACCTCATGCTGCCGGGTCTGGACGGGCTGGAAGTGTGCCGCAGGCTCCGTGCGGCCGGCCCGGTGCCCGTGATCATGCTGACCGCGCGGGGCGACGAGGACGACCGGATCGCGGGACTGGAACTGGGCGCCGACGACTACGTCACGAAACCGTTCAGCCCGCGCGAGCTGGTCCTGCGGGTCTCCTCCGTGCTGCGGCGCGCGGCGGCGGCCGGAGCCGCGACGGCCTCGGGGTCCGGCGGGGGAGGGGCCCGGCTCACGGCCGCCGGGATCACACTCGATCCGACCACCCACCGGGCCGCGAAGGACGGACACGAACTGGCGCTCACCGTCAGGGAGTTCGACCTGCTCGCGCACTTCCTCCGGCACCCCGGGCAGGCGCACGGGCGGGAGGAGCTGATGCGCGAGGTGTGGGGCTGGGACTTCGGCGACCTGTCGACGGTGACGGTGCACGTACGCCGCCTGCGCGCCAAGGTCGAGGAGGACCCGGGGCGGCCGAAGCTGATCCAGACGGTGTGGGGCGTCGGCTACCGCTTCGAACCGGGCGAGGTGGCCGCGGCATGAAGGACATACTGCTCATCGCGCTGTTCGCGTTCGGCGGGGCCGTGTGCGCGGGGGCGCTCGGCGCGCTCGTGCTGCGGCTGGTGCGGCACCGGTCGGTCGCGGTGTCACTGACGGTGATCGCCGCCGTGACGGTCACCGCGATGCTGGCCGGGACGCTCGCCGTGGCCCAGGCGATGTTCCTCTCCCGGCACGACCTCGGGGTGGTGACCCTGGTCGTGGCGATGGCGGCGGTGGTCTCCCTGGCCGTGGCGCTGCTGCTGGGGCGGTGGGTGGTGGCCCGCAGCCGGGAACTGTCGCTGGCCGCACGGGACTTCGGTGACGGCGGCAGTTTCGCGGCGCCGCCGGGGCTGGCGACGGCGGAACTGGCCTCACTGTCGCGGGAGTTGGCGGCGACCAGCGAGAAACTGGCGGTGTCCCGGGAACGGGAGCGGGCGCTCGAGACCTCGCGGCGGGAGCTGGTGGCCTGGATCTCGCACGACCTGCGGACCCCGCTGGCGGGTCTGCGGGCGATGTCCGAGGCGCTGGAGGACGGCATGGCGGAGGATCCGGCGCGCTACCACCGGCAGATCCGCACCGAGGTGGACCGGTTGAACTCCATGGTCGGGGACCTCTTCGAACTGTCCCGCATCCACGCGGGGGCGCTGGCGCTGAGCCCGAGCCGGATGTCGGTGTACGACCTGGTCGGCGACGCGCTGTCCGGGGTGCATCCGCTGGCGCGGGAGCGCGGGGTGCGGCTCGACGGCGGAGCGGTGGACCGGGTGCCGGTGGAGGTGGACGGCAAGGAGATGACGCGGGTCCTGGCCAACCTGCTGATCAACGCGATCCGACACACCCCGGCGGACGGCACCGTGGCGATCGCGGCCTCCGTACGGGAGGACGGGGGAGCGGTGGTCGTCTCCGTGACGGACGGCTGCGGCGGGATCCCCGCGGAGGACCTGCCGCGGGTCTTCGACACGGGCTGGCGGGGCACTCCGGCGCGGACGCCTCCGGCGGGGGTGGCATCGGTGCCGGCGCCTCCGGCGGGTGCGGGGCTGGGGCTGGCGATCGTACGGGGCATCGTGGAGGCGCACGCGGGGCGGGCGGCGGTGCGCAACGTTCCCGGAGGGTGCCGGTTCGAGGTGACCCTGCCGGTGCCGGCCTGAGCCCTGGCCGGGCGGAGCGGCTTGATGGTGCTCCCCGTCGTGGGTGGGTGCGGCGCCGTTGCCGGGGGCGCTGCCCCCGGACCCCCGCGCCTCAAACGCCGGCGGGGCTGGATGTGGCCGGCGTTCGCCCGGAGGCGCGGGCCCGTGGGCCTGAAGGCGCCCGGTGGGCTGGATCCGGCCGGGCGTCAGGCGTGCGCGAAGTCCCTCATGCCCGTCGCGAAGTCGACGCCGGGGCGCCAGCCCAAATCAGCGCGCAGGCGGTGGGAGTCGGCCGTGATGTGGCGGACGTCGCCGAGGCGGAATTCGCCGGTGACGACGGGGGCGGGGCCGCCGTGGGCCGCGGCCAGGGCGGTGGCCATCTCCCCGACCGTGTGCGGGCTTCCGCTGCCGGTGTTGTAGGCCGTGCACACGCCGAGCGGCGTCGAGGCCTCCAGGGCCAGGGCGTTGGCCTCGGCGACGTCCGTCACGTGGACGAAGTCCCGCCGCTGGCCGCCGTCCTCGTACACCTGCGGGGCCTCGCCCCGCGCGAGCGAGGAGCGGAAGAAGGAGGCCACGCCCGCGTACGGGGTGTCGCGCGGCATCCCCGGTCCGTACACGTTGTGGTAGCGCAGCGACACCGCCCGGCCGTCCGCGCACCGCGCCCAGGAGGCCGCCAGGTGCTCCTGGGCCAGCTTCGTGGTCGCGTACACGTTGCGCGGATCCGTCGGGGCGTCCTCGGCCACCAGCCCGGGCGCCAGCTCCGAGTCGCAGACGGGGCAGCGCGGTTCGAAGCGGCCGGCGGCCAGGTCGGCGGCGCGGCGCGGACCCGGGCGCACGACCTCGTGGCGCGGGCATTCGTAGCGGCCCTCGCCGTAGACCACCATCGAGCCGGCGAGGACCAGGTCCCGGACCCCGCCCTCCGCCATCGCGGCGAGCAGCACCGCCGTACCGAGGTCGTTGTGGGAGACGTACGCCGGGGCGTCCGCGAAGTCCTTGCCGAGGCCGACCATCGCGGCCTGGTGGCAGACGGAGTCAACCCCGCGCAAGGCCCGGCGTACGGCCTCGGGGTCTCGGACGTCGGCCCGTACGAACTCGGCGCCGTCCGCCGGGGGGACGAGGTCCAGGACGAGGGGATCGTGGCCGCGAAGGCGCAGAGTGGTAACGATGTGGGTGCCAATGAACCCGGATCCGCCGGTGACGAGTACGCGCATGACCGGGACGTTACGGACTACCGGGGGGCGGAGGGGGCTCCCACGCCCCTCCGTAAGACTTCCGTCAGCCCATTTCGTCACGGGCGGTGAGTGGATGGGGGCAGGGGGTCCCAAGTTGCGCCCGGTACCAGTGTGTTTGAGCCGCCGAGCGGCGAAAAGTAACCCTTTTGGTGCCTTGCCAACTGGCTTGACCGCGACGTAAGCGGGGCATAAGTTCTGCCCCGGCTCGCTCCATCGGGGACCGGCCGACACACCGTCTCTTGGGGGGACCCATGCACTATTACACCGACGTCCTGAAGAAGTACGCCGTCTTCTCCGGCCGCGCGCGCCGCCAGGAGTACTGGATGTTCGTCCTCTTCGACATCGCCGCGCTGATCATCGCCGCCGTCATCGACGGTGTCCTCGGCACCTCCCCGTGGATCTACCTGCTCTACGCGGTGGCCACCTTCCTTCCGGGTCTCGGCCTCTCCATCCGCCGCCTGCACGACCTCGGCAAGTCCGGCTGGTGGCTGCTCATCGGTCTGATCCCGCTCGTCGGCGGCATCTGGCTGCTGGTCCTGACCGCCACCGAGGGTCAGCCGAACCCGAATCAGTACGGCCCGAGCCCCAAGGCCGTCCACGCCTGAGCAGGCCGGCAGCCGTAGTACCGGAGCGTCGCCCCTGGCTGGAAACAGCCGGTGGCGGCGCTTTCGCCGTTTCCGGGCGGCTCGGGCGGCCCCGGCCACCGAGAGTGACGCGCGTCTCGCACGGCCTTGCGCCGGGGGGCTGTCCAGACCGGCCCGATCACGAGATATCTTGATGTCGAGCAATGTTGCAGACGAGAGACGCAGACTGTGGAGCGGAGCATCCGGTGACTGACTCGACCATCATCTACACGCACACTGACGAGGCCCCGGCCCTCGCGACGTATTCCTTCCTGCCTGTGATCCAGGCGTACGCGTCGACGGCCGGTGTGAATGTCGAGACCCGTGACATCTCCCTGGCAGGTCGGATCATCGCCAGCTTCCCCGAGTACCTGGAAGAGGGCCAGCGGATCGCGGACGCCCTCGCCGAGCTCGGCGAACTGGCGAAGACCCCGGGCGCCAACATCATCAAGCTGCCCAACGTCTCGGCGTCGATCCCGCAGCTCAAGGCCGCGGTAGCCGAGCTCCAGGGCCAGGGCTACGCGCTTCCGGACTACCCGGACGACCCGAAGAACGACGAGGAGCGCGAGAACCGCGCCCGTTACGACAAGATCAAGGGCAGCGCCGTCAACCCGGTCCTGCGCGAGGGCAACTCCGACCGCCGCGCCCCCGCCTCGGTCAAGAACTACGCCAAGGCGCACCCGCACCGCATGGGCGCCTGGGTCTCCGAGTCGAAGACGAACGTCGCCACCATGGGCGAGAACGACTTCCGCTCCACCGAGAAGTCCGCCGTGATCGCCGAGGCCGACACGCTGCGCATCGAGTTCGTCGACGCCGACGGCGCCGTCACCGTGCTGCGCGAGTCCGTACCGGTGCTCGCCGGCGAGGTCGTGGACGCGTCCGTCCTGCACGTCGACGCGCTGCGCACCTTCCTCAACGACCAGATCGAGCGCGCCAAGGCCGAGGACGTCCTGTTCTCCGTGCACCTCAAGGCCACGATGATGAAGGTCTCCGACCCGATCATCTTCGGCCACGTGGTCCGCGCCTTCTTCCCGAAGACCTTCGCCCGCTACGGCGAGACCCTGGCGGCCGCCGGCCTCTCCCCGAACGACGGCCTCGGCACCATCCTGAACGGCCTGGGCGCGCTGCCCGACGCCGACGCGATCAAGGCCTCCTTCGACGCCGAGATCGCCGAGGGCCCGGCCCTCGCGATGGTGGACTCCGACAAGGGCATCACCAACCTGCACGTACCGTCCGACGTCATCGTCGACGCCTCGATGCCGGCCATGATCCGCACCTCCGGCCACATGTGGGGCCCGGACGGCGCCGAGGCCGACACGCTCGCCGTCCTCCCGGACAGCAGCTACGCCGGTGTCTACCAGGTCGTCATCGACGACTGCCGCACGCACGGCGCGTACGACCCGTCCACGATGGGCTCGGTGCCGAACGTCGGCCTCATGGCCCAGAAGGCCGAGGAGTACGGCAGCCACGACAAGACCTTCGAGCTGGCCGCCGCCGGCACCGTCCGCCTCGTCGACGCCTCGGGTGCCACGGTCCTGGAGCAGGAGGTCGCCGCCGGCGACATCTTCCGCGCCTGCCAGACCAAGGACGCGCCGATCCAGGACTGGGTCAAGCTCGCCGTCACCCGCGCCCGCGCCACCGGCGTCCCGGCCGTCTTCTGGCTCGACGAGGGCCGCGCGCACGACGCGCAGCTGATCGCCAAGGTGAAGACGTACCTCGCCGACCACGACACCGACGGTCTGACCATCAAGATCCTGTCCCCGGTCGAGGCCACCGCGTACTCCCTGGAGCGCATCCGCCGCGGCGAGGACACCATCTCGGTGACCGGCAACGTGCTGCGCGACTACCTGACCGACCTGTTCCCGATCCTGGAGCTGGGCACCAGCGCCAAGATGCTGTCGGTCGTCCCGCTGATGAACGGCGGCGGCCTCTTCGAGACCGGCGCCGGCGGCTCCGCCCCGAAGCACGTCCAGCAGCTCGTCAAGGAGAACTACCTGCGCTGGGACTCCCTCGGTGAGTTCCTCGCGCTGGCGGTCTCCTTCGAGCACCTCGCCACCACCACCGGCAACGCCCGCGCCCAGGTGCTGGCCGACACCCTGGACCGGGCGACCGGCACCTTCCTCAACGAGGACAAGTCGCCGAGCCGCAAGCTGGGCGGCATCGACAACCGCGGCAGCCACTTCTACCTCGCCCTGTACTGGGCGCAGGAGCTGTCGCGCCAGACGGAGGACCCGAAGCTGGCCGCGGCCTTCGACCCGCTGGCCAAGACGCTGGCCGAGTCCGAGGAGAAGATCGTCGGCGAGCTCATCGCCGTGCAGGGCGCTCCGGCGGAGATCGGCGGCTACTACCAGCCCGACGCCGCCAAGGCCTCGGCGATCATGCGGCCGTCCGCGACGCTGAACGCGGCGCTCGCGCTCCTCGGCTGAGGTCCTTGAGGGTTGAGGTCCGCCAGGGCTGAGGCCCAGCAGGACTGCGGATCATCAGGACTGAGGTCCACCGCTTCGACGGGTCCGCCCCGGTCGGCAATCGCCGGCCGGGGCGGCCCCCGCTCCGCGCCCGGGCAGAGCCGGTGCACCAGTTCCGGCGCGTATGCCCGCGGGGCGCGCCCCGCGGCCCGGACCCGCACCC